>JALUNK010000064.1 GCA_027055255.1 Ghiorsea sp. | reverse complement strand
GTGAATAAACTTGCATTGAAAGAAGCTAAAACCAAAGCGTTCATTAAGGTTCGCGACAAGTTGAAAGTAACTTCTGGTTTGTTTGTTTTAGCTGAAAGCAACGATGCTGTTGAGTTTTCAGGTCGCAATGTGCCTTTAAGTAAGGTTGTGCTGGATGGTCAAATGAATTTACATGATATGTTGAAGTTTGATCACTTGGTTGTCACTGAAGACGCATTAACAAATATTGAAAAACGCTTGGGAGGTGAAGGATGAGCGCAAAATATCATCATTTCAATACGCTCCGTAAGCCAGTAATTACTGAAAAGAGCTATCAAGCAACAGGTGAAGCGAACCAGTATACGTTCCGCATTGCACCTGAAGCAACAAAGGTTCAAGTAAAAGCTGCGATTGAGGCAATCTTCGATGTTAAGGTTGAAAAAGTTCAAGTTGTGAACATGCCTAGCAAAGAAAAGCGTCGTGGTGCACACACTGGGACACGCTCTGGTTATCGCAAAGCTATTATACGTCTGGCAGAAGGTCAGTCGCTTGAAGTAGCAGAAGAGGCATAAGACATGGCAATTAAAGTTTGGAAACCAATGACCAATGGTGTTCGTGGACGCGTTGCGATTGTAAACCCTGATTTGTATAAAGGTGCTCCTGAAGCACGTTTAACAGAAGGTCTTACAAAATCGGGCGGTCGTAACAACAATGGTCGCATCACTTCTCGTCATCGTGGCGGTGGGCATAAGCGCCTTTACCGTATGATTGATTTTAAACGTGACAATCAAGGAATCGAAGGTAAGGTTGCGCGCCTTGAGTATGACCCTAACCGCACAGCGCACATTGCGTTGGTTGTTTTTAGCAACGGTGATAAGCGTTATATTCTAGCACCGCAAGGTCTTAGGGCTGGTGACAAAGTTGTTTCAGGTTCTGAAGCAGAAGTTCGTCCAGGCAACGCATTGCCACTTGGTAATATCCGTGTGGGTACAATGCTGCACAATGTCGAAATGAAACCAGGCAAGGGCGGTCAAATGGCGCGTACTGCTGGTGCTTCAGTTCAGTTGATGGGTAAAGAGAATGGCAAGGCTATTTTGAAGTTACCATCAGGTGAGTTTCGTAAAGTTGATTTACGCTGTATGGCTAGTGTCGGTGTGATTGGTAATGCTGATCATTCTAACCAAAAAGTTGGTAAAGCTGGTCGTTCGCGCTGGTTGGGCAAACGTCCACATGTTCGTGGTGTAGCCATGAACCCTGTAGACCATCCACATGGTGGTGGTGAAGGCCGCACATCAGGTGGTCGTCACCCAGTAACACCTTGGGGTGTACCAACCAAGGGTCGCAAGACTCGTAAAAAGAATAAGACTTCGAATCGTGATATTATTCGTCGTCGTAATCAGAAGTGAGGTAGCTAGAAAATGGCACGTTCATTAAAGAAAGGTCCTTACATTCAAGCTTCTCTTGAGAAGAAAGTAGATGCTGCTATTGAAAATGGTAAGAAAGGTGTGATCAAAACTTGGTCTCGCCGCTCTACTATCTCACCTGATTTTGTAGGTTTGAACTTTGCTGTGCATAACGGCAATAAATTTATTCCTGTGTTTGTTTCTGAGAACATGGTAGGTCACAAGTTGGGCGAATTTGCACCGACACGTACTTATTATGGTCACGGTGCTGACAAAAAAGCACGGAAGAGGTAATCGGTATGTCTGAAGAAGTACGTGCGATGCATAAGAATGCACATATTAGCGCACAAAAAGTTCGTACAGTAGCCAATGCTGTGCGTGGTCTTCCTGTTGATCGTGCACTTGCTGCGTTGTCTCTGTCACCTAAGAAAGCGGCTCGCGTGATTGAAAAAGTTGTGAAGTCTGCGGTAGCAAATGCAGAGCAAAACAATGGTTTAGATATTGATAACCTGTTGATTTCAACCATTACGGTTGATCAAGGTGAAGTTTTAAAACGTTACCGTCCAAAAGGTATGGGTCGTATGCGTCAGCGTTTTCATCGTCATAGTCATGTAACAGTGGCTGTGAGCGAACGCAGTTAAGGGAGTTCTGGAATGGGACAAAAAGTCAATCCAATTGGTTTCCGAGTTGGTATTACCCGTGGTTGGGAATCAGTTTGGTATGCATCAGATAAAGATTTTGGTAGTCAGCTTCGTGAAGACATCAAAATGCGTAGGTTTATCAAGGCTAGAATGAAACATGCGGGTGTATCTCGTATCGTTATTGAAAGACCTGCTGGTAAAGTAAAAGTAACTGTGCATACTGCGCGCCCCGGTGTAATTATCGGCAGAAAAGGTTCTGAGATTGAAGCGTTACGTAACGCATTGTTGCATACGTTTGGTCAAGAAGTACAAGTTTATATTGTTGAAATTAAACGCCCTGAAGCTGAAGCACAATTGGTAGCTGAGAACATAGCATTCCAATTGGAGCGTCGTGTTGCATTTCGTCGTGCGATGAAGCGTGCAGTTCAAGGTGCAATGCGTATGGGTGCTAAAGGCGTTCGTATTAACTGTTCAGGTCGTTTGGGTGGTGCTGATATTGCTCGTATGGAATGGTATCGTGAAGGTCGCGTACCTTTGCATACTTTGCGTGCAGAGATTGATTATGGTGTAGCAGAAGCTGCAACAACATATGGCATTATTGGTGTAAAAGTTTGGGTGTTTAATGGTGAGAAGCTTGGCGTAAGCGAAGCAGAAGCTACAAACGCGTAACGGAGATTAAGAGTTATGTTACAACCGAAAAAAGTACGCTGGCGCAAGCACCACAAAGAGCTTCAACGCATTCGTGGTAAAGCAACGCGCGGCGCAAGTTTAAATTTTGGTGATTTCGGCATCAAGGCTATGGAGCCAGGTCGTATTACTGCACGTCAAATTGAAGCGGCTCGTATTACAATGACCCGTCACATTAAGCGTCAGGGGCGTGTTTGGATTCGCATGTTTCCAGATTTACCAGTATCTAAAAAACCTGCAGAGGTTCGTATGGGTAAAGGTAAAGGTTCCCCAGAGTATTGGGTGGCTGCAGTTCGCGCAGGTCGCATTCTTTTTGAAATGGATGGCGTGAATGAAGAGATGGCACGTGAAGCATTGGGTCGTGCGGCATCTAAATTGCCGATTCGCACTAAAATTGTAGTGCGTGGAGTTGGACGATGAAAGCTAAAGAATTGCGTGAAATGAAAGACGCTGAATTGAAAGAAAAAATGGATGAATTGGCTGCAGAAGGTATGAAGCTTAGATTCCAAAGAGCAACTATGCAATTGACGCATACTAGCCGTATTTCAGCAAACCGCCGTGAAATAGCACGTATTCAGACAATTCTGAATGAGCGTCGCTAAGAGGTTATGGAAATGAGTGAAGTAAGTAGTAATAAACGCACCCTTGAAGGTGTTGTTGTGAGTAACAAAGGTGACAAGACCGTTGTTGTTCAAGTTGAGCGTAGATTTATGCATGCACGCTACCGTAAGACGGTAAGCTCGCATAAAAAATATATGGCTCATGATGCGGAAAACACATGCAACATTGGTGATACTGTACGTATTTCTGAATGCCCTCCATTGTCACGTCGTAAGACTTGGATGATGGATGAGGTTGTTACACGTGCTGAGCAATTGTAGGGGTTTGAACAGATGATTCAGAATGAAACAGTTCTGCAAGTTGCAGATAACTCAGGCGCACGTCGTGTGACTTGTATCAAAGTTTTGGGTGGTTCAAAACGTCGTTATGCAAGTGTTGGTGATGTGATTGTTGTTGCAGTCAAGGAAGTGATTCCGGGCGGTAAAGTGAAGAAAGGTGAAGTGCAACGTGCAGTTGTGGTTCGTGTAGCTAAAGAATTTCGTCGTCCTGATGGAAGTTCGATTCGCTTTGATGAAAATGCTGCAGTATTATTGAATAAACAAGGTGAGCCAATTGGTACGCGTATTTTTGGCCCTGTAACCCGCGAACTTCGTGCGAAAGGATATATGAAAATTATTTCCCTTGCGCCAGAAGTTCTTTAACAAAGAGGATTTAGCATGTCTACGAACGTAAAATATCGTATTCGCAGCAGTGATGAGGTTGTAGTCATCACTGGTCGTGATAAAGGTGCTCGCGGTAAAGTTACTCGCGTGATTCCTGAAAAAGGCAAAGTAATCGTTGCTAAAGTAAACATGGTGAAGCGTCACACGAAAGCATCGCAAGCAAATGCTGGTGGTATTATTGAACGTGAAGCACCTTTGGAAATTTCAAATATTCAATTTGTTTGCCCAAAATGTGACACAGGTGTTCGCTTGGGTCTAAAAACATTAGAAGATGGTCGTAAAGTTCGCACTTGCCGCAAATGTGGCGAAGTGTTGGACAAGTAGGAGTAGTGCAATGGCACGCTTGAGAGAAGATTATAATAAACGTGTAAAACCAGCGCTTATTAAAGAACTGAATTACAAAAACGTTATGGAAGTTCCTGCGATTACTAAAATTGTAATCAATATGGGTTGTGGTGAAGCATCGCAAAACCGCAAGCTTTTGGATGGCGCATTAACAGATATGCTGGCTCTTTCTGGTCAAAAACCAGTTGTGACCAAATCGCGTAAATCAATTGCAAACTTTAAGTTGCGTGATGGCATGCCAGTTGGCTGTCGTGTTACCCTTCGTGGTGAACGCATGTGGGAGTTCTTTGACCGTTTGGTGAATATTGCACTTCCACGTATCCGTGATTTCCGCGGCATTAGTCCAAAAGCATTTGATGGTCGTGGCAACTACACTTTGGGTGTAAAAGAGCAAATCATTTTCCCTGAAATTGATTATGATAAAATTGATAAAATTCGTGGTATGGATATTACAATCTGTACTACAGCAAAGACAAATGACGAAGGGCGCGCACTGTTGAAACAATTCAGTATGCCCTTTCGGAATTAATAGGAGCTTTTGATGGCAACGAAGGCATTAAAGGTTAAATGTAACCGTACACCAAAGTTCAAAGTTCGTGGTTATACGCGCTGTCAGTTATGTGGTCGTCCACATTCTGTTTATCGTAAACTAGGTATGTGTCGAATTTGCTTGAGAAAACATGCATTGGCGGGTGAAATCCCAGGCATGGTAAAATCAAGCTGGTAATTGGGTAGGAGATAGTTTTATGATGATGGATCGTATTGCGGACATGTTAACCCGCATTCGCAACGCACAGCAAGCAGGACTTGAGAAAGTGGAAATGCCAGGTAGTAATACCTTGGTTTCAATCGCTCAAATTTTGAAAGCTGAAGGTTATATTCAAGCTGGAAAACCTTATAACTATAAAGGTCATCGCTATTTGCGTTTGACACTACGTTATGATGATGAAGGTCAGCCAGCAATCCGTGAGATTACACGTATTTCTAAATCTGGACGTCGTATGTACGCGTCAGCAACAGATTTGCCACGTGTTCGCAACGGATATGGTATTGCTGTTATCAGCACTTCACAAGGTCTTATGACTGACAAAGATGCACGCACCAAGAACATCGGTGGCGAAATTCTTTGTACAGTGTTTTAGAGGTAAATTACTATGTCTCGTATTGGTAAGCAGCCCGTTGCAATTCCATCTGGAGTTGAAATAACGGTAAATGCATCAAGCATTACAGTAAAAGGTGCAAAGGGTTCTTTGGAATCTCCGCTTTTTAAAGGTGTAACAGCGAAAGTTGAAGGCACTGAATTACAATTTGAATGTGCTGACTTAGGCAACAAAAAGATGAAATCTTTTTTTGGCTTGTCACGCTCTTTGGTTGCAAACAATGTGATTGGTGTGAGTAAAGGTTTTGAAAAAACATTAGAGCTTCGTGGTGTTGGTTACCGTGCTAAGGTTCAAGGTAAAAACCTTGATTTGTCTTTGGGTTTTTCTCACCCTGTGATTTATCCAATTCCTGATGGAATTGAAGCAAAGGTAGAGAAATCTAACATTATTATTTCTGGTTTTGATAAACAGAAAGTTGGTCAGGTTGCATCAGAAATTCGTGCATTCCGTCCGCCAGAGCCTTATAAAGGTAAAGGTGTACGTTATACAAATGAATATGTTGCAATGAAAGAAGGTAAACGAGCTTAATAGCTTGCTAGGATAGGAGACGTTTCAGTGGCTGTAAAACGTTATGAAAAAAATGCAAATATACGTCGTGCTCGACGTGTTCGTGCGAAAGTAAAAGCTTCAGGGCGTTTGCGTATCAGTATTTTCCGTTCTTCACGGAATATCTATGCTCAAATTATTGATGATGCTAAAGGTGAAACTTTGGTGTCTGCATCAAGCTTGGACGAAAGCATTAAAAACGGCGGTGGTCGTGAAGGTGCAGAAGCAGTTGGGAAACTACTTGGCGAGCGTGCAATGAAGAAAAAATTAGAGAATTTAGCTTTTGATCGTGGTTCATATCCTTACCATGGTCGTGTTCAAGCTTTGGCTGAAGCAGCACGTGCTGCTGGTCTGAAGTTCTAGGAGATAGTGAATGATTAACGCAGAAGAACTTGAGCTAACTGAAAAGCTTGTTCATATTAACCGTGTTGCCAAAGTTGTGGCAGGTGGTCGTAGATTTGGTTTTGCGGCATTGATGGTTGTTGGTGATGGTGATGGGCATGTTGGTTTTGGTTATGCTAAAGCTAAAGAAGTGCCAGAAGCGATTCGTAAGGCTAATGAAATTGCACGTAAGAACTTGGTATTCATTCCTCGTAAAGATGGCACAATTTTTTATCAAACAACAGGTATTCAAGATGCATCACGTGTGATGTTGAAACCAGCAACTGAAGGTACGGGTGTAATTGCAGGTGCTGCAGTTCGTGCTGTGATTGAAGCCGTTGGTATTAAAGATATTTTGACGAAGGCACATGGTTCACGTAACCCAATTAATGTTGTTCGTGCTACCTTTAATGGCTTAAAAAGTTTGGAAAGTCCAAGTCAGGTTGCGGCTCGCCGTGGCAAAGCTTCCTGAGTCAGAGGTTAAGAGATAATGGCTAAGAAAACTTTTAAAATCCGTCAGATCAAAAGTGGTATTGGATACCCTAAAGATCAAAATGCCACATTGCGTGGTCTAGGCTTCCGCCGTATGCATCAAGTTGTAGAACTTGAAGATACGCCTTCAACTCGAGGTATGGTGAATAAAGTTCGTCACCTTGTTGCTGTTGAAGAGTCTTAAGTAATCGTTCGGAGACAACAATGAAATTAAACGATATTCAATCAAGTAAAGGTCAACGCCGTAATCGTAAGCGTTTGGGCTGTGGTATTGGCACAGGTCATGGTAAAACGGGTGGTCGTGGTCACAAAGGTCAAAAGTCTCGTTCTGGTGGTGGTGTGATGCGTGGATTTGAGGGTGGTCAAATGCCTTTAATTCGACGTCTACCTAAGCGCGGTTTTACACCGCTTTCACGCACAACGTATCAATTGGTTAACGTTGGGCAACTTGCTTCGTTCGAAGCAGGTTCAACAATTGATGCTGCTGCATTGTATGCGGCAGGTCTTGTGCGCAACGCTGTTGATCCTATCAAATTGTTAGCATCAGGCGACCTTGATAAGGCAGCCACAATCTCTGTAGCTAAAGCATCACCATCAGCAATCAAGAAAATTGAAGCTGCTGGTGGTTCAGTCGCAGTTTCGGCTTAATTCATGCAACAACCACAACTCGGCGGACTTGCCAGTATTGGTAAGGTTGGAGAACTCAAACAACGTATCTTATTCGTGTTGGCGATGCTTGTGGTTTACCGCATTGGTGCACATATTCCTGTTCCAGGGATTGATGCTCAGGTATTGGCTCAATTTTTTGATCAAACGTCAAACTCTTTATTGGGTTTGTTTGATATGTTTTCTGGTGGTGCACTTTCACGCTTAACTATTTTTGCATTGGGTATCATGCCATACATTTCGGCATCGATTATCATGCAGTTGTTACAGGTGGTTTCACCTAAGCTTGAGCAATTGAAGAAAGAAGGTGAAGCAGGTCGTCGTAAAATTACGCAATATACACGCTATGGAACGGTATTTTTAGCAGTGTTCCAAGCGGTAGGTATGTCCATTGGTTTGGAGTCCTTCTCTGTGGGTGGTCGCCCTGTGGTGATTGATGCAGGACTTGATTTTAGAATAATCACCGTAATCACACTGGTTTCAGGTACTATCTTTTTAATGTGGTTAGGAGAACAAATTACAGAGCGTGGCATTGGCAATGGTATTTCATTGATCATCTTTGCGGGTATCGTGGCTGGGTTGCCAAGTGCTATTGGCGGCACATTAGAGCTTGCAAGAACAGGTGAGTACACGGCGCTAGGCGTATTGGCAATTTTATTGATGCTTCTTGTTGTAACCTATGCAGTGGTTTGGTTTGAACGAGCACAGCGCAGGATTCCTGTGCAATATGCCAAACGTCAGGTAGGCAATAAAATGTTTGGTGGTCAATCGTCATTTTTGCCTTTGAAGCTAAATACTGCGGGTGTAATTCCTCCAATTTTTGCTTCAAGTTTAATTTTGTTGCCTGCAACATTTGGTCAATTTACAAAAGATGCGGAAGGTTTTGAATGGATTGGAGACATTGCGGCCATGATGGCGCCAGGTCAGTGGCTGTATTTGGTCATATTTAGTGCATTGGTTGCATTCTTCTGCTTCTTTTATACGGCAATTGTATTTAACCCTAAAGATACAGCGGACAATCTGAAAAAAGCAGGTGGTTTTATTCCTGGCATTCGTCCAGGTCAAAATACTGCTAAGTATATTGATTCAGTACTAACACGCATCACAGTTGTTGGTGCAGTTTATGTAACTTTAGTCTGTTTGTTGCCTGAGTGGTTGATTAGTACGTTTGGTGTACCTTTTTATTTTGGTGGTACAAGCCTGTTGATTATCGTGGTAGTTACTATGGATACCATGGCACAGGTTCAATCACATTTGATGTCGCATCAGTATGAAGGCTTAATGAAGCAAGCCAAGTTGAAACGTCGTTAATGAATATTATTCTGTTTGGACCACCTGGTGTTGGTAAAGGTACACAGGGTGTTAAGCTAGCTGAAGAATTTAAAATTGTTCATTTGGCTATGGGTGACCTTTTAAGGGCCGCAGTTGCTGAACAAACAGAACTAGGTTTAAAGGCGAAAGCTTTTATGGATGCTGGAAAACTGGTGACTGATGATTTGGTGATTGGTTTAATCGAAGAGCGTATTACTGCAGATGATGCAAAGGGCGGTTTTCTATTAGATGGATTCCCTCGCAATGTTGCGCAAGCCAAAGCTTTGAATGAAATGTTGGACAAACATGGGCTTAAAATTGACCATGTTGTCTTCATGGATGCTTCAAAAAATGCACTGTTGGAACGCTTAACAGGTCGCTTAACATGTAGTGCTTGCGGTTTTGGATTTCATCGGCATTATTCGCCACCCAAAATTGAGGGGCAGTGTGATAAGTGTGGTGGTTCTTTATATCAAAGAGCTGATGATACTGAAGAAGTTATATCACAGCGCCTTGAAGTATATGCTGAGCAAACAGCTCCATTGCTAGATTTTTATGGTGATGAAGAAGAGTTTTGTAAAGTGAACGCTGAAGCGGGAATGGATGAAGTGTATGCTTCTCTTCTTGTTGCAGTAAAAGGATAACATGGCTAAAGAAGATATTATTGAAATGGCTGGCGAGGTGGTTGAGAAGCTACCTAATGCTATGTTTAAGGTAAAACTTGAAAATGGTCATGAAGTATTATGTACAATTTCAGGGAAGATGCGTAAGTATTATATTCGCATTCTCCCAGGCGATAAGGTTAAAGTAGATATTTCACCTTACGACTTGAGTCGCGGTCGCATTAGTTACCGCGAAAAATAACACAGCTTTGTTGCTGTGCATGATGGAGGGCGTACTGTGAAAGTTCGTGCGTCTGTAAAGAAAATGTGTTTGAAATGTCAGGTAATCCGTCGTAAAGGCGTGGTTCGCATTATTTGCGAAAATCCACGCCATAAGCAGCGCCAGGGTTAATGATGACTGTATTGAAGAAGGTGGCATAAATGGCTCGAATAGCTGGTGTAAACATACCAACTCAGAAACGTGTTGTGATCGCACTGACTTACATCTTTGGTGTAGGTGCGTCTCGCGCGTCTGAAGTTTTAGAAAAATTAAAAATTGACCCGGATACTCGAGTTAATGCATTAACAGATGAACAAGTAGATAATATCCGTAATCTTTTGAATGATGATTACAAAATTGAAGGCGACCTTCGCCGTGAAGTTTTGATGAACATCAAGCGTCTTACGGATTTAGGTTGCTATCGTGGTTTGCGCCATCGTAAGGGTTTACCTGTTCGTGGTCAGAAAAGTAAAACAAATGCTCGTACTCGCAAAGGTCCTCGTCGGGCTGTTGCCGGTAAGAAGAAGTAAGGCTGGGTTGAATAATGGCTAAAGCAAAAGTAACCAAGAAGCGCGTACGCAAGAATATTGCAAACGCTGTGGCACACATTAAAGCTTCTTTTAACAACACAATCATTACATTTGCAGATGAATCTGGAAACACAATCAGCTGGGCGACCAGTGGTGGTGCAGGATTTAAAGGTTCTCGTAAAAGTACACCGTTCGCGGCGCAGGTTGCAGCTGAAGAAGCAGCAACGAAAGCTATGGATCATGGTGTGAAAAATGTAGCAGTTTTGGTTAAAGGGCCAGGTTCTGGTCGCGAATCAGCAATGCGAGCAATTGCAGCTGTTGGTTTAAACGTAACATCAATTCGCGACGTGACGCCGATTCCACACAATGGTTGTCGCCCATCCAAGCGTCGTCGGGTTTAGGGGTAATATAGCATGGCTCGTTATTTAGAAGCAAAGTGTCGTCTTTGTCGTCGTGAAGGCGAAAAACTTTTCCTTAAAGGTTCAAAATGTTATTCGGCAAAGTGCCCAATGGAAGAGCGTCCGTTTCCTCCAGGTATGCATGGTCAAGGCCGTCGCGTAAAGGTATCCAACTATGGTATTCAGTTGCGTGAAAAACAAAAAGTAAAACGTATCTATGGGTTACAAGAAAAACAATTTCTTCGTTACTACAAAGATGCCGATAAAATGACAGGTATTACGGGTACAACATTGTTGCAGCTTCTTGAAAGCCGTTTGGATAATGTAGTATATCGCATGGGCTTTGCGTCATCACGTACCGAAGCACGTCAGATTGTTCGTCATAAGCAAATTGAAGTGAATGGTTCTGTTTTAAATGTTCCTTCATACCGCGTTAAAGCAGGCGATACCATTGGTTTGGTTGATGCTGCAAAAGAGCACTTGCGTATCAATGCTTCTGTTGAAGCGGCTGGTCAGAAAGGTGCGCCTGAATGGTTAGATGTTGACTTGCAACAGCGCCAAGGTGTTTATCGTGAGCTTCCAGTACGTGACCAGTTAGATGCTGGTATTCGCGAACAACTCATCGTAGAATTGTATTCTAAATAATTAAGAGGTTGGTAATAATATGGAACTGATTAATCCGCGTTCGATTTCGATTGAAGAAGTGGTAGCAGGCCGTTCAGCCAAGATTGTTTTCGAACCTCTTGAGCGTGGCTTTGGCACAACTATTGGTAACGGCTTGCGTCGTATGCTTTTGTCTTCGTTGCCAGGTGGTGCGATTACATCTGCAGCCTTTGATGGTGTGATGCATGAATTTGATTCTATCAATGGTGTCCGTGAAGACGTAGTAGATATGATTCTTACGCTAAAAGAACTTGATGTTCATTTGAGCGGTGATTCTGCAGAAACATTGACAATTGATGCCAAGGGTCCTGCTGTGGTAACCGCTGCAGACATTAAGTGTCCTGCAGGTGTGTCAGTGTTGAACCCTGAATTAATTATCGCACATTTGAATGAAGACGGTAAATTAAAAATGGAATTGGTTGCTGAAAAAGGTCGTGGTTATGACCCTGCTCAAGACCGTGAAGAAGAAGAGCGTCCTAAGGGTTTCCTTTTGATTGATGCCTCTTACTCTCCAATCCGTCGCGTTGCTATGCGTGTTGAAAATGCACGTGTAAGTAAAAAAACTAACTATGATAAGCTGATTATGGAAGTAGAAACTGACGGTTCACTTACGCCGCAAGATGCAATTAGTGCTGCTGCTGCAATGTTCCAAGAACAATTGAATGTTTTTGTTGATTTTGATGTGGTTGAAGTTGCAGATGAAAGCGAAGATGCTGGTGATAATGTTGCTGACTTGTTGAGCCAGCCTATCGATCATTTAGACCTATCAGTACGCTCAATGAATTGTTTGAAAAGTGACAATGTATTTTATGTTGGTGATTTGGTACAACGTACCGAGCAAGAAATGCTGCGCACGCCAAACTTTGGTCGCAAGTCTTTGACTGAGATTAAAGTGGTGTTGGAAAGTATGGGTCTTGCTTTGGGCATGGAAGTTGATGGCTGGACTTCTGAGTCCGCTGAAGAGAAATAAAGAGGTATTACACGATGAGACATCGCAAACATCGCACATCACTTGGTCTTGTTTCAGGACATCGTCGCGCAGTATTGGCAAATCTTGCTACTGCATTGTTGACGCATGGTAAAATTGAAACAACACAAGCCAAGGCTCGTGCAGTTAAACCATATATTGAAAAATTAATTACTTTAGGTAAAAAAGGTGACTTGCATTCACGTCGTCAAGCCTTATCTAAATTACGTTATCGCCCTATTGTTGACCGTTTATTTGGTGACGTTGCAACAGCATTTAGCACTCGCCCTGGCGGATATACACGTATTATTAAAACACGTTTTCGTGTTGGTGATGCAGCACCGATGGCTTTGATTGAGTTGGTTGAGAATGTTGATGTGTCAGCTGCTGAAGAAGAAGTATCATCCAAAGAATAAAGAAATATTAGTTCATATATTTTAATAAATATTAAAGCTTCGCACTTGCGAAGCTTTTTTTTTGGTCTAAACTATGTGATATATCATACAGGGAGATTCTTATGCATAAGAAAAATTATATAATTGGAGTTTTATTATCCATGAGTGTGGCTGCAAACATGGTATCAGCTGCTGAGTTCGCCCCCGCAAGCGTACGTGCTTTGGGTATGGGTGGTTCGGCTGTTGCGTCTACACATGGGGTTGACGCTTCGTACTGGAATCCAGCTGCTTACGGTTTTTTTGGCGAAAGCTCAGGTGAAAATGATAACAATAGCATGGCCGATAAGGATTTTGGGGTAGAGATTGATATCGGTGCTGGCGGAAATATTTTTGGCCCGTTAGAGTCTAATAAATTAAAGGTCGAAGCTTTGCCAGATCCGTCAGCGTTGACAGGCACTTTGAGCCCGACAGATATTCAAAAAGCAGCATCATTAGTGAGTGGTTTGTCCTCATTGGATACGGCCCCCATGGGCGCCAATGTGTTTGCCAACGCCACTGTCGGGGCTCGAGTTTCCAACTATGGGTTGGGTGTACGTCAAGCAGTTGATTTGAATAGTACAGTAGCAGTTGATGCAACAAATGTTGGTTTCACAAACATATTTAACTCATTTACGGCAGGTGGTGTTGCCTCTGAAGTGGCAACGCTTACTGCACCTACATATTTTACATCTGCGCAAGAGGCAGACATGGTTTCATCATTAATAAGTTCGGGTTTAAATTTAGGTCAAGCAAATGCTGTTGTAATCGCTTACGATGCAGCACTAGGGCTTCCGGGCTCTGGGGCAGCAGGTCAGCAGCAAGCCAATGCTGATGCCATGAATACTATTGCTAACGCAGCAGGAACGGATGTGACCCAAAACCAAACCGCACTTTCAGTGCGCGGCGTTGCGGTTCGTGAGGTAGGTTTTACGTATGGTTATGCAATCAATGAGGAGCTAAGCATTGGTGGTGTGTTCAAATTGATGCAGGCAGACATTATTGCTTCGGATGTGAAACTTTTTAATACAAACACTGGTTTTAGTTTTGATCAAAATAATGTCGAATCATCTTCTGCCTTTGGTTTAGACCTTGGCGTCATGTATCGTATTCCATCTTGGCAGGTAGGTTTGACCATTAGAAACTTAAATAAACCTACCTTTGAGCATTCAGGAGCAGGAACATTTGCAAACACGCCGTATACTTATGAGTTGAAACCACAAGCTAAAGTTGGTGTCGCTTGGATCCCTTCCGATACATTGACTGTAGAAGCAGCGCTTGATTTAACGAAAAATGAAGGTGCAGTAGCTTCCAGTGAATCGCAATATTGGAATGTTGGTTTAGAATGGGATGCGTGGAAAATCTTAGCGTTGCGTCTAGGTGCATTTCAAAATATGGCACAAACTGATATTGGATTGGTTCCTACTTTTGGCTTGGGGCTAAACTTATGGGCAGCAAGAGTTGACCTTGCTGTCGCAGTGTCGAGTAAAAAAGTTTTATTTGATGGTGAAGAGGTGCCTGCATATTTAGCGGGGGCAGTTGCCTTAGCCGTTGATTTCTAAAGATTTTTTAATGTAGGTAAAATTGCAAGAGGGTAACAGAGGTTACCCTTTTTCTTGACCACAAAAACAATGTTTGTTTTTTGGTTTCTGTTCTGTTAGAAATCGCCTCGCAAAAGGGGGGAGCTCTTTGGTTAAGGACGTTCCTATGTTAGAAAGTAAGACGGATGAGGGTTTCGAAATACATTCGGTTTTGCTATGGCAAATGATTGCTGTTTTAGTGGTGAGTTTGTTGTCTAGTTTCTTTTTGTTGTCGTGGTTTAGTGTTCTTTTTGGTGGTCTAGGTGTAGTTGTGTCGACATGGCACGTGTATCGTAGTGTGTACCTCTCAGGCGGCGACAGAGTTTTTTTGTTGAAAGCAGCAGGAACTAGATTTGGTCTGTTTTTGTTGATGATGGCAGCAGCAGTTTTTTTCTTAAAGTTGCAGCCGATAGAATTGATTGCAGGTATGGCAACGTCTTACATTGCGATGTACTTTAGAAGTTTAATAATGATTGTTAAGAAAATGAAGGGAGACGGTCTTGGCTGAACACGGACATGTTGAACAAGAGCTAATGGAACTGGGGCACGCTGAAGAGCATGGTGCAACGATTGCAGACCATTTAGAGTATTGGACTTATAAATTTGATGATAGCAATCCATTCATGCAAATCCATGTGGATACTATGATTATGACCAGTGTTATTGCTTTGTCTTTAATTGGTTTTGCACTTTGGTTGCGCGGTAAAATTACAGAGGGTGCTCCGACTGGCGCACAAAACTTTATCGAAACGATTGTTGATTTCATCAATGATACTGTAGATAACAACTTCGCTGTGCATAACCCTTGGATGGCACCGCTAGCGTTTACGATTTTTGTATTTATTTTCCTATGCAACACCATTGATATCCTGCCAGCGTACTTGATTGGTCATATTGCGCATGCATTTGGTGTACCAGCGTTCCGTCCTGTACCGACCAATGATTTGAACTTGCCTATGGCTATGGCATTGTCTGTGTTTGCAATGACGCTTTATTATGAGCTTAAGCTTAAGCCCATGCACTTTTTGAAAGATATGGTGAATGAGCCATTTACAAGCTTGGTTCCGATGTGGGCAAAACCCATTGTGATGCCGATTAATTTAGTTTTGAAAATTGTGGAAGAAGTCGCTAAACCTTTGAGTCTTTCTTTCCGGTTGTTTGGTAATATGTTTGCGGGTGAGGTTATATTCTTGCTGATTGCATTCTTGTTATTTTCAGACTCGGTAGATGACTTGATGAGTGTTGGTGGTATTATTGGCGAGATTCTTGGTTTTGTTATTGCCTTGGGTTGGTCATTCTTCCACATGTTCATTGGCTTGCTTCAAGCCTTTATCTTTATGACTCTTACGGTGGTGTATTTATCAATGACGCACCAGCCTGTAGAGCACTAATCGCAAAGCGATATATTTAAAAAAAGTAGTAAAACATAAGGAGTAGTAAAATGGAAATGGATGTATCATTAATCACCGCTGCGACGGCAATTGCTGTTGGTATTATTTTGGCAGCTGCAGGTCTGGGTTCTGCAATCGCTTGGGGCTTGATTTGCGCTAAAACTATGGAAGGTATCTCTAGGCAACCAGAAATGCGCCCAACTTTAGTGTTTAACATGTTTATTTTCGCAGGTTTGATGGAATCTTTCCCGTTTATTATTATGGCATTTGCACTGTGGTTCGTATTTGCTAACCCATTCTTGGGCTAATCGCGAATATTAAGAACTTTAAAGGGGTAAAGAAATGAGTGTAGACTTAACATTAGTTGGACAAATGGTCGTTTTCTTAACGATGGTAGTTTTGTTGGGTAAACTTCTTTATCAACCTTTGAATGATGCGATGGCAGCACGTACGCAAAAGATTGAAGAAGGTCTTGCTGCGGCAGAAGCTGGCAAAAATGCACAAGCGGATGCGGAAGCGGAAGTGAAGGCGAAGATCAATGAAGCTAAGCAATCGGCACAAGAAATTGTATCGGGTGCTGAGCGTCGTGCATTAGAAGTGTCTGAAGAGGCAGTAGCTAAAGCGCGTCATGATGCCGAGCTTATTATTCAAAGCGCGAAAGAAGAAGCAGAAGCAGAAGCAGGTCGTGTTCGTCAAGGATTGCAGAAGGAAGTTGCCGGCTTGGCAATGATGGCTGCAGAGAAGATTGTAGAATCTGAACTTGATGCTAACAAGCATAAAGCATTGATTGAGAAAGTCATTGCTGGCGGAGTGTCAGCGTGAGTGACGAAAGAGCCATAGCGCGCCGCTACGCGGCTGCATTGTTTGAGCTTCATCAAGAAGGTGTCGATGTGACTGAGGACTTGAACAAAGTATCTCAGGTAGCAGCGAATGACGATGCCAAAGCTTTATTGATTAATACGCAGATTTCTGCGGAAAATCGTGCAAGTGTTGTGATGAAGGCTGCGACTGCGAAAGATGAGCATGTGTTACGATTAGTAACGCTTTTGGCATCGCGCAACAAAGCTACATTGTTGCCAAGCATTTACGAAATGCTTGATAAGATGGTTCGAGAAGCGAATGCTCAAGTCATGGTAAATGTGACTGTTGCAGAAGATTTGGATGCGGCTCTTGCTGGCAAATTAAAAGAAACCATTAGCTCAGGTATTGGTAAGCAAGTTGAACTGAATGTTCAAAAAGATGCTTCAATTTTGGGTGGTATGATTTTAAACATTGGCGATCGCCAAATTGATCACTCTGTACGTGGCCGTTTAGATGGCTTAAAACGTGCATTGTCGGTTTGATTAGATACAGAGGATATTGAGATTATGAAACTTGATACAGCAGAAATTAGTTCTATTATTAAAGAACAAATTAAAGGTTTTGAAGCCAGCGCAAGTGATGCAAACGTAGGTCGTTTGATTTCAGTTGGTGATGGTGTTGCGTTGATTCACGGGCTTGCTGGCGCAATGGCTGGCGAGATGCTTGAATTCCCAGGTGATACACTTGGCATGGTACTTAACCTTGAGCAAGACAGTGTGGGCGCGGTTATTTTCGGCGAATACATGCACTTGACAGAAGGTGACGAAGTTAAATGCACGGGTCGCATCTTTGAGGTCCCTGTTGGGCCTGGGTTAAAAGGTCGCGTTTTGAATGCACTTGGCGAGCCAGTAGATGGTAAAGGCCCAGTAGAAAATGATGGGTTTGATGCTGTTGAAAAAATTGCGCCTGGTGTAATTGAACGTAAATCAGTGGATCAGCCTTTGCAAACAGGTATCAAGGCGATTGACTCAATGGTTCCTGTAGGACGCGGCCAACGTGAGCTTATCATTGGTGACCGTCAAACGGGTAAAACTGCAATTGCAATTGATACAATCATCAACCAGAAAGATACAGGCGTAACTTGTATTTATGTGGCAGTTGGTCAAAAAGCAGCAACAGTGGCAAACATTGTTCGTACGCTAAAAGAACATGATGCATTGGATCACACGATTATCGTATCAGCCAATGCTTCTGAAGCTGCGGCACTTCAATTTATTGCACCCTATTCTGGTTGCACTATGGGTGAGTATTTCCGTGATCGTGGTGAAGACGCACTTATCATTTATGATGATTTGACTAAACAAGCTTGGGCTTACCGTCAAATCTCCTTGATTCTTCGCCGTCCTCCAGGTCGCGAAGCATATCCTGGTGATGTGTTCTACATCCACTCTCGTTTATTGGAGCGAGCTTCGCGTGTTGATGAGACTTACGTAGAAAAATTTACCAATGGTGAAGTCAAAGGTAAGACTGGATCTTTAACGTCTTTACCAATTATTGAAACACAAGAGGGTGATGTATCTGCATTCGTACCAACTAACGTGATTTCCATTACTGATGGTCAGATTTTCTTGGAAACCTCAATGTTTAACTCTGGTCAGCGCCCTGCAATTAATGCTGGTTTGTCTGTATCCCGTGTTGGTGGTGCTGCGCAAACGAAGGCGATGAAGAAGGTTGGTGGTGGTTTACGTCTTGATTTGGCTCAGTACCGTGAGTTGGCAGCATTTGCTCAATTTGCATCTGATTTGGATGAAGCGACACGTGCTCAAATTGAACGTGGTAAACGCGGTGTTGAAGTCTTGAAACAAGATGAGAACTCTCCACAATCTGTTGCTGAAATGACAGCTGTATTGTTTGCACTAAACAATGGTGATTTGGATGATGTTGATGTGGATAAAGTCGTAGACTTTGAGAAAGCATATATTGCTTACTTGGGTTCAAGTCACGGTGATTTTGTTAAAGGTTTAAATGAAAAACCTGAACTTAGTGGTGAAGTTACAGACACTTTGAAGAAAGCAGTTGCTGACTTTAAAGCGACTGGCACTTACTAAGGGGTCTTCTAATGGCATCGGCTAAGGAAATCCGCGGGCAAATTAAGGCCACGCAAAACACTTCAAAAATCACCAAAGCTATGGAAATGGTAGCGGCGAGCAAGATGCGTAAAGCACAAGATGCCGTAACGCAATCTCGTGCTTATTCAGATGGTATTAATACAGTGATTGCAAACCTAATGCAGGCACACACTGAATACCCACATCCATTTTTGGTGAAACATGATGAAGTTAAACGTGTGGCATATATTGTTGTTTCTTCAGACAAAGGTTTATGCGGCGGTTTGAACACCAATGTGTTTAAACATGCTATGGTAAGCCTTAAAGAAGTGAAAGAAACGGCTGATGTCGAAGTGCTTTCCATTGGTCGTCGTGCGGGCTTATTTATGAAGCGCGTAGCGCCACTTGCAGCAAGTGTTGAAGATATTAACGATGCACCAGAGTTTTCTGAAATTGTCGGCGTAGTTAATTTGGCGATGGAAAAATTCTTGGCTGGTGACTATGACGAAGTTCGTTTGGTGTTTAATACATTTGTAAACACCATGACGCAAACACCTACTGAAGTACAGCTTCTTCCTTGCCCTGAGACTAAAGCTGAGGGCAGAACTGGAGTTTGGGAATATCCTGGTTATTGGGATTATCTCTATGAACCAGACAGTAAAGAAGTTCTCGACGGTTTATTACGCCGTTACATCGAAACGATTGTGTATCAAGCGGTATTGGAAAATAAAGCTTGTGAACAATCAGCACGAATGGTTGCAATGAAATCTGCAACTGATAACGCAAAAGATATTATATCTGATTTGCAAATTACATATAACAAGGCACGCCAAGCAGCAATTACGCAAGAACTTGCTGAAATTAGTGCCGGTGCAGCTGCTGCATAGTCAATTAGGAGATATTCAATGAGTGTAGGAACAATTGTACAAATCGTAGGCCCTGTGGTTGATGTTCGTTTTCCAGCTGGTGAGTTACCAGCGATTTATAACGCGCTAAAACTTAAAGATGTCCATTTGACGCTTGAAGTACAGCAGCATATCGGCGACAACGTCGTTCGTTGCATTGCAATGGGTGCAACTGATGGCCTAAAACGTGGGCTTGAAGCCGAAGATACTGGTGCTGGTATTAAAGTACCAGTTGGTGAAGGCACACTTGGCCGCATTATGAACGTACTTGGCGAAGGTATCGACTTTGAAGGTGCTGAAGTTAAATGTGATGATACTTGGGAAATTCACCGCGCAGCACCTGCGTTTGATGAATTGGCTCCTGCCAATGATATTCTTGAAACAGGTATTAAAGTGATTGACCTGATGGCTCCGATTGCTAAAGGTGGTAAAGTTGGTCTATTCGGTGGTGCGGGTGTTGGTAAAACCGTAAACATGATGGAATTAATCAATAACATCGCAACTGGACACGGTGGTTTCTCCGTGTTCACTGGTGTTGGTGAGCGTACTCGTGAAGGAAATGACTTCTACTACGAAATGAAAGAATCAAACGTACTTGATAAAGTGGCGTTGGTTTATGGTCAAATGAATGAACCTCCAGGCAACCGTCTTCGTGTTGCGTTGACTGGCTTGACTATGGCGGAATATTTCCGTGATGAAGGTAAAGACGTTTTGATCTTTATCGATAATATTTATCGTTACTCTCTTGCGGGTGTGGAAGTATCTGCACTATTGGGTCGTATGCCATCAGCGGTGGGTTACCAACCTACATTGGCTGAAGAAATGGGTCGTCTACAAGAGCGTATTGCATCAACTAAAACTGGTTCGATTACATCAGTGCAAGCTGTTTACGTACCTGCGGATGATTTGACGGATCCAGCACCTGCAACCACGTTTGCTCACTTGGACTCTACTATCGTATTGTCGCGTCAAATTGCAGAGCTAGGTATTTACCCAGCTGTTGACCCATTGGATTCAACATCTCGTCAGCTTGACCCTAAAATTGTTGGTATTGAGCATTATGATGTTGCACAAGGCGTTCAGCGTACTTTGCAGCGTTATAAAGAGCTTCAAGATATTATTGCAATCTTGGGTATGGATGAGTTGTCTGATGAAGATAAACTACAAGTAAACCGTGCACGTAAATTGCAACGTTTCTTGTCTCAACCATTTACAGTTGCTGAAATCTTTACAGGTGCGCCAGGCGTATATGCTAAGAAAGATGAAACAATCAAAGGCTTTAAAGGTATTTTAGCGGGTGATTATGACCACCTTCCTGAGCAAGCATTCTACATGGTTGGCTCTATTGATGACGTAGTCGCTAAAGCTGAAAAAATGCAGGCTAAAGGTTAATTATCATGTCTAACATGAAAATTGTAGTTGCTACGGCTGAACGCGAAGTGTTTTCGGGTGAAGCCACTATGCTGCTAGCCCCAGGCGCAGAAGGTGAGTTGGGTATCTTACCCGGACATAACGCCTTGCTTACATCATTAAATGCTGGTGAACTTATTATTACCAATGGTGATGATGTAGATGAAGTGTTTGTAGCTGGCGGCTATATGGAAGTTCAACCTGATAAAGTGACTGTTTTGGCAGATGTTGCGGAACGTGCAGCGGATATGGATGAAGCAGAAATTATTGCTGCTCAACGTAAAGCTGAAGAATTGATTGCATCGAAGAAAGGTGATATTGATTTTGCAGCAGCGGAAGCTGAAATTGCTATGATGGCAGCACGCTTACGTCTGATTCAAAAGCGAAAAAATAGATAATCAGTTTTGCTGATTCATTTAAAGGTCACCTTAGGGTGGCCTTTTTTGTTGAAGTTTATTGCTTGTTAGCACTTTCGTTTTAAACTGTGCTCATGGTTGAAAATATGAACTCTTCCCTGCGGTTAAAAGTTTGTGGGATTACACGATTAGAAGACGCTTTGTTTGCATCAAACTTAGGTGTGCATGCCCTTGGTTTTGTATTTTACAAAGAATCACCCCGCTATGTTTCTCCTCAGGCTGCCAATGAGATTATCCAACAGCTCCCTCCTTTTATAACTGTAGTTGGATTGTTTGTGAACCCATCGCAGAGTAAAGTTAATAAAACACTTGAAGCATGTGCATTGGATGTGCTTCAGTTTCACGGCAATGAAACTCCAGAATTTTGTGCGCAGCAATCTAAACGTGTTATAAAAGCGGTAGCAATTTCTGAAGCCAAGGACTTGGACATGGTTCAAGCCTTTGATTGCTCTGTACTACTTGATGCCAAGGCACCTGATGGCGTTTATGGTGGCACTGGAACGAGCTTTGACTGGTCTATGCTTGCTGGGTTGAACCATACACATCCTTTGATACTTGCAGGTGGCATCGATAGTGAAAATATTGCTCGTGCAAAACAAGTGAAGGGTTTATATGCTTTGGATGTATCCTCTGGCGTTGAATCGGCTAAGGGTATTAAAGATAAACAAAAAATGATTGAATTATGTGAGAAGTTCTGTTGATGGATTATGATTTAGAAATTAAACATGCACCTGATGAAGGTGGGCATTTTGGAAAGTATGGTGGGCGTTTTGCTGCTGAAACTTTGATGCAACCGCTCAAAGAAATTGAAGATGCTTTTTTTGAAGCGTGGGCTGATCCTGAGTTTCACACAGAACGCTTAGACCTACTCAAAAATTATGTAGGGCGCATGACGCCACTTTATTATGCCAAACAATTAAGTGAAAAAGTTGGTGGGGCGAAAATTTATCTTAAACGTGAAGATTTAAACCATACAGGCGCGCATAAGGTGAATAATACCATAGGCCAAGCTTTGTTGGCACGGCGTATGGGTAAAAAGAAGGTGATTGCGGAAACTGGAGCAGGCCAACATGGGGTTGCAACTGCAACAGTGGCGGCGATGTTTAATATGCAGTGCGATATCTATATGGGTAGAGAAGATATTCGCAGACAAGCACCAAATGTGTTTCGGATGAAATTGCTGGGTGCAAATGTCATCGCTGTAGATTCGGGTACAGGGACACTTAAAGATGCAGTGAATGAAGCACTGCGTGTTTGGGTTGCATCGTGCGAAGATACATATTATATCTTTGGCACAGCCGCAGGTCCGCATCCATTTCCATTGATGGTTAGACAATTCCATACTGTCATTGGTCAAGAGGCTCGTAAGCAGTGTCTTGAGCAAGCAGGAAGGCTTCCCGATGTGGCTGTGGCTTGTGTTGGAGGCGGTTCTAATGCAATGGGTTTATTGCATCCGATGTGGGACGATGAAGGCGTACGTTTGGTCGCTGTTGAAGCGGGTGGTCATGGCTTAGAAACTGGTGAGCATGCTGCGTCGTTGGCAAAAGGCCGACCTGGTATTATTCATGGCAGCTTGAGTTATGTTTTAGATGATGATGAAGGTCAAATATCGGCAAATGCACATAGTATTTCAGCGGGTTTGGATTATCCAGGAGTGGGGCCTGAGCTAGCTCATATGATGGATGTAGGCCGCTTAAATCTTGATAGTGCAACAGATGATGAGGCTTTACAGGCATTTGAAATGTTAACAAAAACAGAAGGCATTATCCCAGCCTTAGAATCCAGTCATGCGCTTGCAGCAGGTATTCGTATTGCAGCTGGTATGAGCTCGAATAAAATTGTACTGATCAACCTATCTGGCCGCGGTGATAAAGATTTGAATACAGTGATGGAGAAATTTGGTTTTCATACTGAAGGTCAATTATGAGTAACCATTTACCAGAAGTGTTTCAACGCTGTGAACGGGAGAATCGTGCTGCTTTAGTGGGTTATTTAACGGCGGGTGATCCCAATGTACAAACTTCTGAGAGATTGATGCTCACATTGGCCGAGCAGGTTGATATTCTCGAAATTGGAATGCCCTTTTCAGACCCTGCTGCGGATGGGCCAACGATTCAAGCCGCGAGTGAACGAGCTTTGACTGCGGGGGCACATATTGATGATGTGTTTGCTATCGCGAAGAGAGTGAGGCAAGCCAAACCAGAAATTGGTATTGTGCTTATGGGTTATGCCAATGTTCCCTACACTATGGGTTTCGAGCTGTTTGCTTCTAAAGCGAAACAATCGGGTGTGGATGGCGTACTTTTAGTGGATATCCCTGCAGAAGAAAGTGGTATCTGTGCCGAAGCCTTTAAATCCCAAAATTTAAGTCAAATTATGCTGCTTGCACCGACATCAACTGAAGAACGTATTAAACTTGCAGTAAATATTGCAGAAGGTTTTATTTATTATGTTTCACTTGCAGGGATTACGGGTGCTGAGATGGGTGAAGTAGCAAAAATTAAAGAGAAGTTGTCTTTAATTCGTCAATACACTAAACTACCTATATGCGTAGGGTTTGGTGTAAAAACACCAAAGCAAGCGGAAAGCATTGCATTGTTCGCAGATGGTGTGGTTGTAGGCAGTCATTTTGTGAGCCAAATCACATCGAATATTGATGACCGTGATGCTATGCTTTCTTCGCTTTCATCAACAGCTTCGGCTATGGCTGAAGTTATGAAGCGTCAGGGTTAGTTGCTTTGCAACGTGGGGAGAGTGCATGAAAATACGTGTTTTAGGCTGTTATGGAGGGCAACTCTTAGGCTTCCATCTCACTTCGTTTTTGGTGAATGACACGGTTTTGCTTGATGCTGGATCACCAACTGAGGTATTGACGCTGGAAGAACAAAATAAGATTGAACATATCTTTTTATCACACACGCACCTTGACCATATTAAAGATATTGCATTTTTAGCAGATAATCGCTCGTTGAAGCGTTTGTCCACTGGTGATGAAATATGTGCAATTACGATTCATAGTTTACAGCAAAATTTAGAAACCTTATCCAAACACTTTTTAAATAATATTGTCTGGCCTGATTTTACAAAAATCCCGACGGTATCGGATGCAATTTTGAATATGAAAAGCTTTGAGGCCGAAGACGTGCTCCAGGTTGGTGATTTGGAAATTACACCCATTGAAGTTGAGCATCCTGTTCCATGTACAGGTTTTTTACTGAATCAAGGTGGTTCTCAAGCTATTTTTACTGCAGACACTGGGCACACGGATAGAATTTGGGAAATTGCCAATCAACAACCCAATCTCAAAGCAGTTATTATTGATTGTTCTTTTCCCAATAACCGTGAACATTTGGCAGATATCAGTGGTCATCTCACACCTAAAGGCATGGCAGAAGAACTAAAAAAATTGGATAAACTTGGCGAGATACCTATTTATTTGTATCATATGAAGCCTGAAGTGCTAACCGAAATGGCATCCGAAGTTGAGGCGGAGAATATCCCACACTTGCGTATGTTGACACAAGTTGATGAGCTGGTTATTTGAACATAAAAGTTTGCGGGTAAGGAAGATAATATGAGTTGGTTAACGCGTTTGATTGAGCGACCTAAAAATATGATTAGTGGCGAGGCAGATAATACACCGGATGGTTTGTGGATTAAGTGCCCGGGTTGTTCAGAAACATTATACAATAAAGAATTAGTACGCTCTGAGATGGTTTGCCCCAAGTGTGATCAGCATATGCGTATTCCCACTTCGCAACGCGCAGAGTTTTTATTCGATGAAGAAACTTATGACGAATGCGATACACATTTAACATCACAAGATCCACTACAATTTAAAGATCAAAAGCGTTATACAGATCGCCTTAAAGCTGCGAATAAAAAAGCGGGCAAGAATGATGCAGCGCGCAATTATTATGGCGATATAAAAGGTATGACTGTTTCAGTGACCATGTTCGAGTTTGCTTATATGGGCGGTAGCATGGGCGCTGTGGTAGGTGAAAAAATCGCACTTGGTATGGAGCGTGCCATTGAGAGGCAGTGTCCTTACTTGTTGATTACAGCATCGGGTGGTGCACGTATGCAAGAAGGGATTTTATCCTTAATGCAAATGGCAAAAACATCGTCCGTTGCTAACCGCTTGAATGAAGCCAAGATTCCGTTTGTTTGTCTTTTGGCTGACCCAACTATGGGTGGTGTATCCGCATCAGTTGCATGGCTTGGAGATGTTATTATTGCAGAGCCTGGAGCACTTATTGGTTTTGCTGGGCCGCGCGTGATTAAAGAAACTGTAGCTGAAGAACTACCAGAAGGCTTTCAACGCGCAGAGTTCCTGCTTGAGCATGGTCTGATTGACGATGTGGTGGATAGACGCGAGCAGCGCGATTATTTAAAAACATTGTTTGAACATTTGATGTCTCGCTCATATCGTCAACCCAACTGATATACTTTTTCACGAAAAGTGAGCGTTCAAGAAAAACCTCAAGATATTGAGTCTTGGTTAGATGCTTTAGGTGCGCCGAGTGCCGACCGTGATTACAAGCCTGGGCACGCACGGATACAAACACTTATAACTAAATTAGAAGTGAAAGGACTTACTTTTCGCAAGCCAAAGCTTCGTGTGCGTATCGCGGGCACGAATGGTAAAGGTTCGACAGCAAACTTTTTAGCAACGGCACTTCAAGCCAATGGTTTCAAAGTTGGACTGTATACTTCACCACATATCTTAGAGTTTCATGAGCGAATGCGAATTGATGGTGAGCCTATCAAGCAGGATACTCTGCTTAAACTTATGGCAGTGATTATGCCACTCGCTCTAGATGTAGGAACATCATATTTTGAAACAGCTACCGTACTTGCTTTGTTATATTTCAGCCAACAACATGTTGATGTTGAAATTTTAGAGGCTGGTGTGGGCGCAAAGTTAGATGCCACGACAGCCGTGCCAGCAGATATGGCATTACTTACTCCAATTGCTTTAGACCATCAGGCTTGGCTGGGTGATACATTAGCTGAAATAGCGCAAGAAAAAGCTTATGTTTTTCGAGGTTGTGAGATTCAACTTAGTGCGCTGCAATCATCGGAAGTTAAAAAAGCGCTGAAACCTTTTACGCAAGTGATGTATGCGCCAAGCTTTGAAGGTAAACTGGATATGGCAGGACAACATCAGTATACCAATGCAGGGCTAGCATATGCAGGTTTGCTGGCAGTGATGGAGAGGTTTCCGAACATTGATTTAACCCGTGCCAAGGATGCAATGACAGGGTTAAACATTACAGGGCGCTTACAACCATTGATGTTTCAAAAGCATAGCTTTGTGCTTGATGCAGCTCATAATGAACATGCCGTTCAGGCATTGTTGCCTACACTTCAACAGATGGAGCCTTTTGATATTATTTTTGTCGCAACGCGTGAAGACAGGGATTTGAGTCATATTTTGGATGATTTGCAAGCATGCTCCACCCGCCTTATTGCACTTACGGGTGATAGGCAAGATGAAGAACATATCCAACATGCATTGCAGGCTGAAGTGAGTAAGTTTGAAGCAGGCCATTTTCTTGTGCTCGGTTCTTTTGTGACTCTCGCTAAGACATTGCGTTGGATGAAAAATAAGAATCATTAGCCTAAGCTTGCCAATGGTATGCTTTCAACCCATCATTTGTGCATGACTTCTATTTATGTAGACCCTGAAGAAATCCAACGCTTTGAAGCCATTGCGGCTGAGTGGTGGGATCCAGATGGTCGCTTTAAACCTTTGCATCAAATCAACCCTTTGCGATTGGATTATATTGCGCAACGCGTTAATTTGAAAGGTGCTAAAGTATTAGATGTAGGTTGTGGTGGAGGCTTGCTGGTCGAGAGTATGGCAAGTCATGGTGCGGATGTTACAGGTATTGACCGCTCGCCCAAGGCATTGAGTGTTGCCAGTGTACATGCTGAGCAATCGGGAATAGGTGTGGACTACCAAGAAAATGATGCTGAAACTTGGGCACAAACACATGCAGAAACTTACGATGTGGTAACGTGTTTGGAAGTGCTGGAGCATGTGCCTGATGTGAAACGTGCAGTTGCCGCGTGCGCGGGCATGTTAAAGCCAGGTGGATTATTCTTTTTTGCCACGCTCAATCGCACGCCAGAATGTTATCTAAAAGCCATTATTGGGGCAGAATATGTATTGGGGTGGTTGCCTAAAGGCACACATCAATACAGTAAGTTTATTAAACCCTCTGAGATGATAGATGCAACGCGTAGTGCAGGTTTGGTGGAGCAGGATATGCAGGGTATGCGTTATGCGATGTTGTCAGGACATTTTTCATTATCTGATAACCTGAATGTGAATTATCTGGGTTTTGCACAAAAACCCGTCTAACTGTTTACTTTGCCTTTCTTCTTTTTAGTGGGACTAAGCTTTCTGCTACAACCAGCACTTTTATCAGCAGGAGAAATGACTGCTGATGAGATTCAACGTGACCCTTATGGACAAATTCAAGCACAGGGTGATGTTCACTTTACTTCAAAAGGTGTTGATATTCGCGCTGATGCATTAAATTTTGATGTGGATTCACAAGCTACCGATTTGCAAAATGCCAAGATAGAAATGAAGGGAGGGCATAAATTAAGTGGCTCTCACCTGCAGCGCATTGATTTGGAAACATTTCAGGGTGAGAATGTTGTGTATACATTATGCCCTGATGATGATGGAGCTTGGAAGATTGTGGCAAACTCTGCTTACTTGGATCATGACTCAGGTGAGTTTGCGGCAAGAGGTGCACAGTTTGTATGGGGTGGTATTCCAGTCTTCTACACACCATATTGGAGTCACTCCTTGTATAGAAACTCAGGTTTACTGACGCCTAAGTTTTCCAACAGTACACGCCGAGGCACGCAAATTGATATTCCCTTATATTGGGCAGCATCACCCAATTGGGATATGACTTTTACACCACGTTGGATGTCATTACGCGGTACAATGACAGATATTGAATGGCGGCATCGCTCCAATATCGGCGATGAGTTGATTCAGGTGCAAGGTCTTAATGATAAAGAAACAGGAACACAACGTGGTCGGCTTCGCACCGATATGGGTTGGCGTTTTTTACCTACGATTGATGCTGCGGTCAATATTGATGCGGTCAATGATGGTTTTTACATTGCAGATTTCCCTTTGTACAGTGGCGATAGGGAATCAGCATCCTATTTAACAAGCAATGCTTCAGTGGCTTGGCGTGATGGTAGCGATAGCGCTATTTTTAGTACGCGATACCAGCAGGTTTTAGGGGGAGCAAGTAATGCGAGTACATTACAAGTATTACCTCGTCTGCAAACACGCAATTATTTTAATATTGTTGAAGGTCAAACGTTTAAATTAGAGCACCAAAGTACACTATTTCAGCGTGACCTAGGTGTGTCAGGTTTACGCGTAGGTCTGCGGCCATCATGGTCGATACCTTGGGAAATGCAGGGCGGTGCAGTGTCGACGGTGTGGGCAATGCAAGCACAAGCTGTGGGTTATGATTCAAGAAATGCCACGAGCTCAGCTTCACATTACAGTGCGCTTGCCACCAGCATACAAATGCAAGCGAGATTTGAGAAAGTATTTGCTGACCAACAATGGCGGCATGAAATTAAACCAATCATTCGGTTTGATGTGTCATCTGCACCTGATCAAAGTTTGCAGCCAAGGTATGATTCAAGCTTGTTACCCTTAAATCTTAGCAATTTGATGCAAGGTAATCGATATTCAGGCTGGGATAGATTTGAGCGTATGCGTAAAGTAAGTCTTATGTTTGTATCTACTTTACAAAGTAAGGGTGATGGCCAAGTGCGTACTGTTTTAGAAACCACAGTAGGTATGGCTTATGATGGGTTACGAGAAACAGTTGATGCAACGGCAGCGGCTGCACCCGTACGGGCAAACTCTAATCTTTTGGCAGAGATGGCATGGATGCCTCATCAACAATGGAAGCTTAGCCTAGGTGGGCAGTATCATGAGCCTACAAACCTTTGGGTGGAAGCACATGGAGGTTTGAGTTGGTCAGGGCAAGGGCAATACTTTAATATGTCTTGGCGGCGGACGGATGCTTCATATTCTTTAGCTGCTGAATCGGTTACGCTTGCAGCTAAATTAAAATTAAACCGTCGTTGGTCAACCAACACTTCAAACCAATATGATATGCTTAGAAAACATGTTATCCAAACCCGTTTGGGGGTAGCATATAATCATGCATGTTGGGATTTCAGCTTAGAAGGTTTTAAGTCTTATCAAGTGGGAACCAATAGTTTGACGGATATTGGCTGGCGTTTCTTGCTCACGTTTGATGGGCTAGGTAGCTTTGGCGATAAGTAGATTGAGAGGATACATGTTGAATATCTTAGGTACATTAGTTGTGACTTTGGCAGGGTTGTTGTTTGCCGTGCAGGGTGCATATGCAGAGCGTTTGGATGCGATTGCAGGCACTGTGAATGGTGAAGTGATTACTTGTTATGAAGTACAAACGGCGAAGAACAGTTTGAAAACTCAGCTGGAACAAAGTGGCGCACCCATTCCTGATGAAAACACACTATTTAACCGAGCTTTAGAATCTCGAATACAACGCACAGTACAATATCAAGAAGCAGAAAAATTAGGCTTAAAAGTTTCCCCTGAAGAAGTGAAGGCAGCCATGGGAGATGTTGAGAAGCGCAACAATTTACAGCCTGGGCAATTGGAAGATGTGCTTAAAGCTCAAGGTATTGATGTTGAAGTTTATAAAGAAACTGTGAAGGATAGAATATTAAATTCGCGCCTTATCAATGTAGCTGTACGCTCAAAAATAAGTGTAAGTGAAGAGGCTATCCGTGAGTATTATCGTAAAAATTTAAAAGACCCTAAACCTGTGCGTGAAGTGCATACGGCACAAATGTTTATTGCATTACCTGCCAATGCAGATGCAGATACAGTTGAGTATAAACGCCAACAAGCTGAGGAATATTATCAACGCTTTAAGGCGGGTGAAGATTTTAAGTCGATTGTAACGTTTGAGTCCGATGCACCCAATGCCAATGAAGGTGGTGATATGGGCTGGGTGTCTCAAGGTGTGGTTAAAGGAGCATTCAAACAAATGTTTGATGTGCCTGTCGGTGATATTACACCACCGATTCGCTCTGCTGGCGGCTTTCATATTGTAAAAATTCTCGAAGAGCGTATGCGTAAGCCACAAAATTTATTGCCTTATGAAGAAGTGCATGCAAGACATATCCTGCTTCAAATTCCTGATAGTGCAGATACGGATACTCAGGTAAAAATTAGAAGCCGTGCTCAAGATATTGCCAACGAAATGAAAGGTTCGTCAGATGAAGCTTTTGCCGTGCGTGCCAAAGAGATTTCTCAAGGCCCCAGTGCTTCCCGTGGTGGTGATTTGGGTTGGTTTAAGAAAGGGCAAATGGTTCCAGCCTTTGATAAAGTTGTGTTTGCGATGCAGCCAGGTGAAACCAGTGGTGTTGTAGAAACACAATTTGGTTTACACATTATTCGTGTTGTTGAAAAACGAAAAGTGAACCCTAATTCGTTTGAAGCGCACAAAGATAATGTTGAGCAACTTTTGATTCAAACCGAGATGCAACAGCAGGTTCCACGTTGGATGAATACTTTGATTGAGCAAGCCAAGATTGAGAAGCGGAGTTGCGATGCTTTAACAACCTCATCACGGATAGATGAAGTCGAAAGCATTCAAATACCAACCATGGAAGTAGCACAAGATATGTATAGCCAAGCAGCGGTGAGTAACGATGCGTATACACAAGTTGTGGGCTCTACAGAAAAAACTACAACAGGTACGACATCAAATGTAAAAGATAGTAAAGAGGATATATCAACACCATCCTTCGCCCTGAGCGCATGGAAAGGTGCTTGGCAGGATAAGGATATGCATGCTTATTTTGCTATGTATGATGAGAGTCAGTCGCCAGATAAACGTTTTACAAGCTTTGCCAAATGGAAAATGTACAAACAGCGCGTGACAGCGAAACATGAAAATATTCATGTGGAAATAAGCAATGTCATTGAGACGGAGTTGGAACAAGGTAAACGTATACAGTTTAGCTTTGACCAACACTTTCAGTCTAATCGTTTGAACGATGTTGATCGCAAAGTGATTGTGATGGAAAATATAGATGGTGATTGGAAAATTATCAGTGAACGTACTGTGAAATAAACCAGCGTGATACCTTTTGTTTTAACGCTAGGGGAGCCAGCAGGTATTGGTCCTGATTGCGTGCTACTGGCTTATGAAGCTAAGCCGGAACTATTCCGCAATATTGTAGTGGTTGCCAAGCCTTGTTGGTTAACTGGGCGTGCTACAGAGCTCGGCTTAGATATTAAAATAGCAACATGCGATGCCAGTTTTCGGAAGGATACAAAGCCAAACCCATTATGGGTGTTTGATCCCACAAATGATGAAGCGCGCGCGGTGATTGCGGGTAAACCAAGCGCTTTAGAAGCCGAAGCCGTGGTCACATGTATTCGTGTAGCGGCAGAAATGTGTTTGAGCGGGCAAGCTTTGGGTTTAGTCACGGCTCCGATTGAAAAAGCAGTTTTAAAAGATGGTGGTTTTGATTTTCCAGGGCACACCGAGTTTTTAGCAGACATTGCAGGTGTAGATAGAGTGGTGATGATGTTGGCATCCAGTGCGGTTCGTGTTGCCTTATTAACAACACATGTTGCGATTAGTGATGTTTCAAACTTGCTTAATCAAGAAGATACCCAAACGATTATTCGTATCACTTACCAAGCCATGCAGCAGCAAATGGGCATAAAGCAACCAAGGTTAGCTTTGACAGGTTTAAATCCACACGCAGGTGAGCAAGGTCATTTTGGTAGAGAAGAAATTGAAATTTTACAGCCTGCTTTAGATGCATTGAAGCATGAAGGTATTCGTGTGGATGGACCTCTACCCGCAGATACACTTTTCTCTGTGGATATGCGCAAAAATTATGATGCGATTGTGTGTTGTTATCACGACCAAGCATTGATTCCGATTAAAGCGCTTAGTTTTGGTGATGCAGTAAATGTTACCCTTGGTTTGCCATTTATTCGAACCAGTGTTGACCATGGTACTGCACTAAGTCGTGCAGGTACGGGTAAAATCAGCTACAATAGTTTGATAGCAGCCATAGACATGGCGAACAACTTTCATCGGAGCAGCTTATGATTGATGATATTGCAGGAAAACTATTGATTGCAACCCCATCTTTGGGCGAAGGTTTTTTTCACGATAGTGTGGTCTTGCTTTGCCAGCACGATGATGAAGGCTCTATGGGGTTGGTGCTCAATAAACCGCAACCGATTAATGTGTTTGAAGTGTTGGATGATATGGCTTTGTTTGAGTCAGAGCGTGAAAAAGGTGTAGCACAAATGCGCTTTGAAGAACAAATTGTGTATGAAGCAGGGCCTGTGGACACGTATCGTGGTTTTGTGCTGCATGAAATCGATAAAACATATGATTCCACCATGCGTGTGGGTGCAGATTTTAATTTAACCACATCCAAAGATATTCTGGAACTCATTGCAGAAGGTAAAGGTCCCAAACGATTCTCACTATTATTGGGATATGCAGGTTGGGAAGCAGGTCAGCTTGAAGATGAACTGATGCAGAACGATTGGCTTCTTGCCACACCAACCAAAGATATGATTTTTGATACACCTCCTGAACAAATGTGGGCTGTTGCAGCGCGAGGCATAGGCTTTGAACGCGCGCAATTATCTCACCAAATTGGTCATGCATAATGCAGGTTCTCATTGTTTGTCATTCCGATTATCAGCATACGCAAAGTGTGGCAGATGCGATTGCTGCGGGTGCAATGGCGGCTCTGCAAGATGCGGGCGAAGCAGAAAAAATATCTGTAAAACAAGCCGCAGATGTAAGCCTTGATGATATGCGGGATGCTGATGCAATTATTTTTGGTTCACCTGTGCATATGGGAAGTATGGCTTGGCAAATGAAGCAGTTGATTGATGCGGGTTCTAAGCTTTGGGTGGCAGGTGATTTGGAAGGTAAAATTGGTGGTGTGTTTGCCACTTATGGTGGCTTTGGTGGTGCAGGTGGTGGTGTTGAGCAAACATTGATGTCGCTTCATGCCAATTTCTTAGAGCAAGGTATGTTGGTGTGTGGTTTTCCACGTTCCTTATTAGGTTATGCTGATGCTGGTTTACACTGGGGTTTAGCGGTGCGCACAGGCAATGATGAAGGTATGCCCGAAGGTGTGACAGAGGCTGCCTTGGTTGCAGCGCGTGCTTATGGTGCGCATGTTGTAGAAACAGCACTTAAATTTAAATCATAAAAAGGATTTATTGACGCATGTCCGTTTATACAGAATTAACAACACATCATTTTGAAACGATTTTAAAAGATTATTCACTGGGAAAACTGAAAAGTTTTACAGGCATTGCTGCAGGCATTGAAAACAGTAATTTCTTTATTGATATGCAAAATGGTGAGCGCTATGTGCTGACTATTTTTGAACGCTTGGCAGGCGATGAGCTGCCTTATTTTATGCGTTTGATGAAACATTTAGCAACGCATGGTTTGAAAAGCCCAGATGTGCAAGTGCGTAAAGATGATTCGCTTATTTTTGATTTTGAGGCTGAAGATGGGGTCAAGCAAGGCTGTATTGTGTCTTGCCTAACAGGAGAGACTTTAGACTTCTTAAACGAAACCCAGCTTAGGTCATCAGGCGAAGCCTTAGCCACGCTACACATCGCAGGCAGCAGCTTTGATGAGCATAGAGAAAACCCTACAGGCTTTGCTTGGCTGGAAGATAATATCAAAGCCATGCAAACTGATGTGGAAAAGGCTTATGGCGCAGATGCGCTTGCTTTGCTGAATGATGAACTTGCTTATCAAAAACAGCATAAGTTTGATGGTTTGCCTAAAGGGGTGATTCATGGCGATTTATTCGTAGATAATATCTTGTTTGAGGGTGAAGATGTTTCGGGTGTGATTGATTTTTATTATGCTCATGATGCCGCTTATGCTATGGATATTGCCATTGCTATCAATGCGCAAGCGATTGTGCTTGGTGATGATGACAAACAACGTATGGCCGTATTTTTAGAGGGTTATGAATCCAAACGCCCACTTCATGCTGATGAAAAAGATGTGCTGAATGGTTTATTGCGTTTGGGTGCATTGCGTTTCTGGGTGTCACGCTTGTTTGATGCTTTGTATCCAAGGGGTGGTGCGATGACGCAGACCAAAGACCCTGAGGAATATCGCAGGAAATTATTATTACACCGAGATGATGAAACGAATTATCTTTTACGCTCTCCAGCCAATGCGAAACGGTTAATTGAATCGATCAGCGAGCTTGAATCAGGTGGAGGAAAAGAGTGAAAACTTGAGGAATGAGGCATTAGAAGCCAGAGCAACTCAAACACGGGTTGGCGGGCTATTGGTCTCCTAGGATTGTGTATCAATATCAAGGTGATTTTATTCTTCTGACTTTTGCTTGATTTTTATTATGTCTATGACGCAGACTAAAGGCTCTGAGGAAACTTTTATTGAGCAGGCTCCTTTATTAAGTTGACCCCCCCCCCCTTGAGCAGGTATGTTTTGTTCATTTCATACTGAGGGAGAACTAATGTTAAACAAAGTACTTAAAATATCTATTGCTGCATCATGTTTGATGATGACGGCATGTTCAACCACAAGCAGTCTTGGTCACTTTACGGCAGCTTCAACACATAATGTTAGAAATTTGGATTACAATGTATCAAATAATACATCTGTTAGAACAGAAGGTGAAGCTTGTAGTAGAGCCTTTTTAGGGTTTCCTTTTGGTGATGATGAGAACCGTCAACAAATTGCTATGGATAATGCGATACGCAGTGGTCAAGATTCAGGAACGGATGGTGATATGTTGGTTAATGTCCTAATTACAGAAAATGACTTTGGCTTCTTAGGTTATAGAAGTAACTGTATTTTGATTAAGGGTGACTTGGTTCGTTTAGAAAAATAGTCTAGGATTTTTGCGCGACAGAAAAACGAACCAAAAAAGTCGCCCTTAATATCTGCGTAGATCCTCTCAAAAGTTGGAAATCGGGGCAAAACAGTGTGTGTTTTGCTTTTGCCCCTTCTTCCACCTTTTGCTTGGCGCAGCTATAACAGGGGAGCATATCAAGCTTGTAGAGGTGTTAGCCTACCATTTTTATTCTTCGTGTGCTTCGTGGTGACAATGGTAAAGCTATACCTGCTAGTGTTTATTTGATGATGGATGAAACAATACCACCACCCACAAGTTCATCGTTCACATAAAATGCAGCGACTTGCCCCAGTGCAGTGGGTTTTTGAGGTTCATCAAAGGTAAGTGAAGTATTGTCACTATCAATTGTAATAGAGCATGGCGATGGACGCATTTGATAGTGAATAAAGAGGCAGTTTACTTATTAAATTAACCCAACCTTGAAAAGACTGTTTAATAGCACTAAACTTGATGCTGTTAACAGGTCTTGAGAGGTGTATGATGGTTTCTACAGTGTTGGCAGATACGGTTGTAAGTGTTTCTGATTTAAAGAAAAATCCAATTAAAGTTGTGGAGCAAGGTGAAGGGTTTCCCATTGCCGTACTGAGCCGAAATCATCCTGCATTCTATTGTGTGCCAGCCGAAGCTTATGAAGCGTTGATGGATAGGCTTGAGGATTTAGAGTTGAATGCACTGGCGAATACAAGAGATTCACAAGAGCGAATTACTGTAGATCTTGATGACCTATAATCTTGAATTTGTCAGCGAAGCTCTTAAAGAATGGAATGCTCTTGATAGCACTGTTCAGAAGCAATTTAAGAAAAAGTTAGCAGAGCGATTAAAGCATCCTATCGTACCTGCTTCTCGCCTCTTTGGCACAACAAACCGCTATAAAATTAAACTGAGACAATCGGGTTTTCGTTTGGTGTATGAAGTCATTGACTCCGAAGTTGTGGTGTTGGTTGTGGCTGTGGGTAAGCGCAAACGAAACAAGGTGTATCAGGCGGCGGCTAAACGCTAGGTTATCGGTTTAACCCATAGAGGACAGATGCTTCGACTACGCTCAGCATGACAAGAAAACTAGGCAACTCTGCGACCTTAGCGTACTTTGCCGTTAGTTTTTATGTTCATTTTTTGCACGACCAAAAAAACGAACCAAAAAAGTCGCCCTTAATATCTGCGTATATCCTCTCAAAAGCTGGAAATCGGGCGCAAAACAAAGCGTGTTTTGCTTTTATCCCTTCTTCCACCTTTTGCTTGGCGCAGCTATAACAGGGGGACATATCAAGCTTGTACAGGTATTAGCCTACCATTTTTATTCTTCGTGTTCTTCGTGGTGAGTTTGTCATTTCGACCGATTAGGTGAATTGCGAAGCAAGAGAGTATCCCCTGGGGGAAGTGGAGAAATCTAAGAGACCCCTCGACTGCCGCTCGGGGTGACAGTGATAAAGCTGTATCTGTTAGTGTTTATTTGATGATGCTTGAAACAATACCGCCACCCACAAGTTCATCACCAACATAAAATGCAGCGACTTGCCCTGGAGCAGTGGGTTTTTGAGGTTCATCAAAGGTAAGTAAAGTATTGTCACCATCAAGTGTGATGGTGCATGGCGATGGACGCATTTGATAACGCACTTTGGATAGGACTTGTTCGCCTTCTTTGATGTCGCGCAGCCACGTGGTTTCCGCCACGTTCACGTGCGTAATCAAGGCATCAGCAGGTGGGGCGACAATCACGCGCGCAGTCGTGCCATCAAGCTCTACAACATGCCAAGGGCCGTTAGGAAGCCCCAAACCTTTACGTTGACCCAGTGTGAAGTGGGCAATGCCCTTATGGCGACCAAGGATTGTTCCCTCTCTATCCATAATATCGCCAGCGCGAAACCCAGCTTCCGCACCTTCTTTTTTCAAGAATGCAATACGATTGCCAGCAGGAATAAAGCAGATGTCTTGGCTTTCATGCTTTTCAGCCGTCATCAAATCATAATGACGGGCTAAAATGCGCGTACCATCTTTTTGCAAATGACCTACAGGAAACAAGATGCGAGCGACTTGCTCTTTGTTGGTGGTAGCAAGGAAATAGCTTTGGTCTTTGATTTGGTCGTTACCACGATAGATATGCACGCCCATCTCATCATCATTGCGTTGCACATAATGCCCAGTCGCCACATATGCAGCTTCCAATTCATCAGCAGCATCAAGCAATGCCCCGAATTTCACAAAGCGATTGCAACGCTCACATGGGTTGGGCGTACGTCCTGTTTCGTAATCTTCAATGAATGGGTTGATGACATTTTCACGAAAATTTTCGCGCATATCCATATTATAAAATGGAATGCCGATTTGGTCGCAGACCCGCCTTGCATCATAAGCATCATCTAGCGAACAGCACGAGCCATGACCTGACACTTCATCACGGTTGTAGTCCCAAACATGCAAGAACACACCAATCACATCTGCACCCGCTTCTTTAAGCAATGCAGCCACCACAGAAGAATCCACACCACCCGACATCGCAGCAATGATGCGCACGCCTTTAAGGTGCGATAAGTCAGGTTTAAGTGATTGAATGTCTGTGCTCAAGGGTTCTCCATGAATTTTTAAAGTGAAACAAAAAAGCCTACACGTTTCGCAACAATGTAGGCTTTAGCAAAGGTTTAAAGCAAAGCCTACAGGCTATCGCGTAACATCTTCTCATGTTCAGATAATGAACGACCAAACGCAGGACGTTCAAACACTCTGTCCATGTATGCTTCCAAATGTGGCCAATCAATGGTGCTAATGCCATTGGATTCTAAGCGCCACAAAATCGGTGCAAGGGTAATATCAGCTAAGGTATATTGCTCACCAATAAAGAAGACTTGGTTAGCCAAATAGCCATCCAATGACTCAAGATAAGCACGCATTTTCTTCGCAGGCTCAGATTTCTTTTTCAAGCGAACCAAGTTGTAGT
>JALUNK010000063.1 GCA_027055255.1 Ghiorsea sp. | reverse complement strand
CAGGTGAGTTGGATCAGTGCGGTGGTGAAGTTTACCTAGGTGACTTGATTTCACTCATTCCTACCTCAGCAAATGTTAGGCATTATGCTGAAATTGTACGTGAACGTGCGATTTTACGACGTTTGTTGCAAGTTTGCTCAAAAATATCGCAAGAAGTCTATGAAAGCCCGATGAAGCCGGTGGCAGAACATTTGGATGTTTCTGAATCGCAGATTTTGGCTGTTTCAGAAAGTTTTAGTCAAGATAAGAAAAACTTCTTTTCCTTAAAAGAACTGATTCAAGAAGGTTATAAAGAGTTACAAAAACGGTATGAAGATCAGCGTGCAGTGACAGGTGTATCCACTGGTTTTATTGATTTGGATGAAAGTACGGCTGGCTTACAACGTGGGGATCTCATTATTATTGCAGGGCGGCCTAGTATGGGTAAAACGGCCTTTGTGATGAACTTAGCACAAAATGCTGCGATTCGTGATGAAGGCAATGCGAATGTGGTGGCTGTTTTTTCATTGGAAATGTCGGCACAACAAATTTCTATGCGTTTGTTGGCTGCAGAGTCTCAAGTGGATATGTCAAAAATGCGTACAGGTAGTTTTGTGCCTGATGATTGGCGAAAACTTGCAGCTGGTACGGCGAAACTTTCTGAAGCAGCTATTTTTGTTGATGATACGCCTGCAATTACTGTACATGACCTTAGAGCCAAGTGTAGGCGTTTAAAGCGTGATAATGGTCGTCTTGATGTGGTATTGATTGACTACCTACAATTAATGACAGGTACGGCAGCAGAACGTAAAGACCTAGAAATCAGTGAAATGACCCGTTCACTTAAAGGTTTGGCGAAAGAGTTGGATGTACCTATTTTAGTACTATCACAGCTAAACCGTTCACTTGAATCGCGCTCTGATAAACGGCCTATGATGTCAGACTTACGAGAATCAGGTGCTATTGAACAAGATGCCGATGTAATTATGTTTATTTACCGTGATGAGGTTTATAATAAAAAGCCTGAAAATGAGGGCAAAGCAGAGATTATTATTGCTAAACAAAGGAATGGACCAACTGGAACAGTACACCTTGCCTTTAGAAAAGAGTTTACGCGTTTTGAAAATTTAGCCAAAGGTTTTGACTAAGTCTTTTGTGTAAACGTTGGGTTATTCTTTTAAATTAATAAATCCTAGGTGGGTCGCTTCAAAGACAGCTTCGGAGCGTGAACTGACAGCAAGCTTTCGATAAATGTTGCGAATATGAGCGCGCACAGTGTTGGTTGATAAAGAAAAAGACACTGCTATTTCATCATAACTATACCCTTTGGCAATGAAGCATAAAACCTCATTTTCTCTTGAGGTTAGTGGGTTTGTTACCTGTGGGGCATGTTGCTCATCTTGTTTCTTAAAGCGTTTGATAAGGTAACGTGCGATTTCTGGGCTGATGGCTGACTCACCCCGTAATGTGCTCATCACTGCATCACCCAGCTCTTCAAATGCCTGTTTTTTTAGCAAATAACTACTTGCACCAGCTTCTAAGGCACTTACGACACTTTCTTCATCATCAAACATGGTGACAACTAAGATTTCAATCTCTGGGTAGAGCTGCTTGGCTTGAGCAATCACTTTAACGCCATGCCCATCGGGCAAACCTAAGTCTGAAATAAGAATATCAGGTTGGTGTTCTTTTAATGCAATTAAGGCTTCTTCACAACTGCCCACTGCAGCAGCAAGACGTAATTCAGGGTGAATTTTTATGGCTTTGCCTAAGAGATGACGTGAAGGTTTTTCATCCTCAAGCAATAAGACTTGATAAAGTTTCATGCGATTTTTCAGCTGCCAGTTTTGGTGCTAAATTCAGGGTCAAAGGTTTTGTTGAGTTGAGCAATAATATCATTAGACTCATATAACCACGTTGTTTGTTCGCCCTCATCAATGCGTAAACAAGGCACTTTGATTGTGCCACCTTCTTTTTCAAGTGTGTTGCGATGTTCTCCACCGCGAACTTGTGCATCACGGTATTCCAAAGGGATATTTAAACGGTGAACAGTACGCCGTGTTTTTATACAAAAAGGACAAGCAAAATATTGGTACATGGACATGTTTTTAGCGATGGTATCCACACGTTGCTGCTCTTCAGGGCTACGTTTGATTTTACGAGGGTTGGTTAACCAGCTAACAAAAGCCATCAATCCACCCACACCTTCACGAAAAATTTTAAGTGAAATCTTTTTAAGCATGTACTAAAGCCCCAATTGGTATCGTAAATATTAAAAATGAGATGCGATGCTAACAGTATGTATTTGAATTTCACAACCTTTTAATGCTGTATGTGCAATATTGACAACATTAGTGCAAAACGTAGCTTGTTTTGCATTAGGTTGCGCGTTCATTGTTAGCGCTATTGCTTCGTGTACGAGATAAGGAGATAATAATGACTTCAGAACATGATATTTCATGTTATTCACCAGGGCTTGCAGGAATTCCAGTTGCAGAATCCACTGTATCAACGATTGATGGGCAGCAAGGTGTGCTTGCATATCGAGGCATTGATATTGAAGAGTTGGCTGAGAAGTCTTCATATGAAGAAACATCCTTTCTATTGATTTACGGACGCTTGCCGACTGCTGATGAATTGGCGAAGTTTGATGCAGACTTGCGCCACCACCGTCGTATTAAATTTCGTATTCGTGATATAATGAAGTGTTTTCCAGAGTCGGCTCATCCTATGGATGCGTTGCAAGCATGTGTGGCGGTATTGGGAATGTATTATCCCATTGAAAAAGGTTTGAATCAACAGCTTGGTGAAGATGATATTCGTGAGGTTTACTTGCGATTGATTGCAAAACTACCAACGATTGTAGCAGCGCATGCACGTATGCGAAAAGGTGATGATCCAATTCAACCACGTGATGACTTATCACATGCAGCTAATTTTCTTTATATGTTAAGTGGAGAAGAACCTAGCCCATTGGCAGAGCGAATTATGGATGTAGCACTTATCGTACATGCAGAGCATACCATGAATGCCAGTACATTTTCGACTATGGTGGTAGCATCATCTCAAGCAGACCCTTACTCATCTATTAGCGCGGCTGTAGGTTCATTGTCTGGTGCGTTGCATGGTGGTGCGAATGAAGATGTTTTGCACATGCTTGATGAGATTGGTTCATTAGAGAATGCAGAGAAGTATTTACAAGATAAGCTTACCAATAAGAAGAAAAT
>JALUNK010000062.1 GCA_027055255.1 Ghiorsea sp. | reverse complement strand
TGCATGTTTAGCATAAGCGGATAAGAATACATTGGTGCCAAAAAGAATGGTCGCATCAATATCATAAGCCACTTCAGGTATAATCTTGTAGTGTAAAGGGGATGGATAAAAGAATGTTTTGATGCCATTGAGTGTGGTGAGCATAGAGCCCGCGGTTAAACCAAACGAATGGAAGAATGGCAGCGCATTCAAGCAAACATCTTGAGTGTTAAAAGGAATGCTGGCGTTGATTTGTTCAATGTTGGCCAAGATATTTTCATGGGATAGAGCCACACCTTTGGGAATACCTTCTGAGCCCGATGTGAAAAGGACGACAGCAGTATCAGATGAATCAATATTCTTTATCAGGCGCTTGATACCTAGGCTTGGAAATTTTGCCATAAATAAACCTTTAAGCTTATGGAAAATAGATAGTTTCTCACGCAAGTCTTCTAAATAGATGACGTTTGCTTTTTTCTCTATGGTTTCAATCAAGTGTTCAAGTTCGCCAGCTTCGACAAACTTTCTTGAGGTTAGGACGGTTTGAATGGTTGCTGTTTCTAACGCTGCGGTTGTCGCACTTTCGCCCATGGTGAAATTCAATAAGGCAGGCACGGCACCTCTGGCTTGCATGGCAAAAAAAGTGATGTAACAACCATTGGCATTGGGCAGTAATAGGCCGACGCGCTCACCATGTTTGATGGACTTGGGAAGAAGTTGTTGCAGCACCATAGCGCGTGTAAATATATCGCTATAGGATAGGGGGGTACGCTCTAAATCTTCAATGATTTCATGGTCTTTACCATGAACTTCAGATGCGAGAAGCAAGCTGTCCCAAAGGCGCATTTTATAATTGGATGTTTCAAATAACATGTCACGCATGATATCTTCTAAAACCTGCACGCCTTTTTTACGGCGTTCGCGGCTGGTTAAATTATCTTCCAAATCAAGCTTGCGAGCAGGCAAGATATCCAAGGTTATTTTGGGGAAGTTTCGAATTTTTAACAGCCCTTGCATACGGGAGAACGGGGTAAACTGTGCGCCATTGATGCGAATGGGTAAAATATGAGCATCGGCTTTATCGGCAATCAGAGAAGGGCCAGGATATATCTTCATCAAAGAGCCCGTGTTACTGATGCGTCCTTCAGGGAAAATGACCACTTTATGCCCTTCTTTGACATGCTGAATCAATGTTTTCATCGCCATGGAATCGCTGGGGTCAACCGAGAAAATGTGCATGGTGCGTTTGATGGGTGACATCCACCACTTATCATAATACTTGCCGTGAATACCAAAGCTGATGGGCCCGGGTAAAAACAAACCCAAAAGCATACCATCGAGGAAAGATATATGGTTGGCAACAATGAGTGTGCGTTCACCACTGTCTTTAAAGTTTTCTATGCCAGAGACGCGAACGCCATACAAAAGTTTGAATAGAATTTTGGTAAAAAACATGAGTAATCTCATACGTTGCTCCTTAGGGGTGCTGCAAATTTTTGAATCAAAGTGTTGGTAATATCTTGGATGGCTTGCCCATCATCACTGAGTTTGTCGGTGTTATGTAAGCTGCAGATACCATGCACACCTGCCCAAAAAGCTCGGGCTTCTATGGCGATGGCTTGCTTGGAGGCGCTGGGATTGAGCAAGGCAAACTGTGTTTCTAATAGTTGAAATAAAAAGCTGCGCTTCTCATAATAATCTTGTGGCGCATCTGCTGAATTGGGGAAGCGATGCTCAAATAATGTCAGCCATAGATTTTTGTTGGCCATGGAAAATTGGATGTAGGTTTGAGCAATTGCTTGTATGGCATGTTCAGGTGAGTTTTCACCTTCAATGGCCGTAGTTAGTGCTGCATGTAGTTTTGTGAGAGTATTCAGATTGACTTCAAAAATAAGGAAATCAATGTTTTGGAAGATATTATAGAGTGTACCTACCGAGCAGCCGATAGCCTTGGCAACAAAGCGAGCATTTAAGCTTGTTAAGCCCTCATTTTCGATACGTTGCGTTGCTGTATGAATCGCTTGAGCGCGTAAGTTAGCGTGGCGTTGTTGCAAATTAACTCCCCTATGAACATCGTTCACTTGTATGGCAAATCATATGAACATCGTTCACCTTGTCAATAGTTATATTTATCACCGCCAATAATGCCACTTGCCTGCTAAGCTGCTCTTTGCATTTGCCCACATGGCTTATGTACATCAAAAGTGGAGGAAGATAAATATGAGAGTATTATTAATGGTGATAGCGATGGCATGTTCGCTATTGGTTGCAGAAGCAGGCTTGGCCAGTGAAAAGGTCAATATCAACACAGCGAGTGTGAAAGAGTTGCAGTCGGTGAAAGGCATTGGTGAGAAAACGGCCAAGGCAATTGTGCAATACCGCAAAAAACACGGCAAGTTTTCTAGTGTCTCTGACTTAGAGAATGTGAAAGGTATTGGCGATAAGAAGCTGAAGAAGATGAAAGGTCATTTGAAAGCTGGGAAAGGCTCTTCAAAATCCAAGGATACTAAAAAAGCGAAAAAGAAAAAGATGAAAGGTAAGGATAAAAAGTCTAAGAAAGATAAAAAAAAGAAAGGCAAGAAAAAGAAAGATAAGAAAAAATCCAAAAAAGATAAAAAATAAGTCTTTTAAATCCATAGGAAAGCAGGTCTAATAGGCCTGCTTTTTTTTGTTTTATAGGGGGTTTGGCAAATGACGGGTTCAGTTCAGCAAGAGATTAGCCTTTATGACCTTTGGCAAATATTAGCTAAACAAAAGAAAACCATATTGTACACTTGGCTCTTATGCATGTTGATTGGTTTAGGCTATGCTTTCTTAGCGACGCCAACATATAAGGCTGAAGCATTTTTACTTCCGCCTAGCGGAAAAGATTTGCAGCCCCTAAATATTCAAATATTACAGGCTTCAGACCGCTCAGACCGCTCAGACCGCTCAGACCGCTCAGACCGCTCAAGCTCATTGGTTTCTAGTTATATGACAGGTGAAGTGTATGATTTATTTGTTCAGGGTTTAAAGTCACGTTCAAATCGGAAGTTTTTTTATGAGAGACACCATGTTGCTGAAGATTTAGGTTTTACTGAGGATAATGATTCTCATATTTTTTTTGAAGAACGGTTTAATGAATTATTGACCGTCAATAGAAATGTAAAAAAGGAGGAGGAGGCGGGGTTTGTATCCGTTTCATTTGAGGGAGAAAGCGCAGCTTTATCGGCAAAGTGGGTAAATGGTTTTATTGAAGAGGTTTCAAGTGTTATTAGCAAAAGACTTGTTGGTGAAGTAATGAGTAAGGTTGGTAGTTTACAGGTTAATATTAATGAACAAATTCAAGGTAAAAAGAAAATTGCGAAAGCACGACGTGAAGATCGAATCGTTGCCCTTCAGGAGGCGTTGTATATTTCTCAAGCATTGAGTGAACGGGATCAAAATATTAAATTGGGTAGTGTCGCTGTTAACACCGAAGAAGTGCCGCTTTATATGTTGAGCCCTGATGCGTTGAAAGCTGAAATAGAAGTCTTAAAGGCGAGGAAAGATGATGCTCCTTTTATTCAAGGGCTTAGGGATTTGCAGGAAAGGTTAGCTTCTCTAGAAGGGGTAAGTATTGAAGTTGAAAATGTCCACCCCGTTTTTTTTGATCAAGAAGCTGTTGCTCCAGATAAACCTATCAAACCAAAGAGAATGTTGATTGTTATTTTAAGTTCATTGTTTGGCATGATGCTGGGAGCGTTGATTGCTTTTGTTAGATTTGCAGTTACTGAAAGAGGAGTGATGGAAACCGATGCTTAAAAATAAAAAAGTAGCGGTTGTTGGCTTGGGTTATGTGGGGTTACCATTGGCTTTAGCCTTTGGTCGAGTTGTGCCTACGGTTGGCTTTGATGTATCAGAAAAAAAAGTTGATGCATACAAGAAAGGGTTTGATCCTACAGGCGAAATGGAAGATGAGCTTTTCATTCGGGCTTCTAATCTAGACTATACGACTGATGCGAACGCTATCAAACAAGCAAACTTTGTTGTGATTGCTGTGCCTACACCAGTAGATAATGCCCATCAACCTGATTTAACTCCTGTCATTCGAGCAACGGAAACAGTGGGAAAAAACTTAAAGCAAGGCGCAATTGTTATTTTTGAATCAACGGTTTACCCAGGGGTGACTGAAGATATTTGTGTACCTATCTTAGAAAGGGAATCAGGGTTAAGGTGTGGTGAAGAATTTAAGGTTGGCTATTCACCAGAACGTGTGAACCCAGGAGATAAAGTGCATAAGCTGGAAACGATTGTTAAAGTCGTTTCGGGACAAGATGCGGATACTTTGGAAAAGGTTGCATCTTTGTATGAGCAAGTGATTGAGGTGGGTGTGTTTCGTGCGGCAACGATTAAAGTGGCAGAAGCCGCTAAGGTTATCGAGAATACGCAACGTGATTTAAATATTGCTTTGATGAATGAGTTGGCAGTCATTTTTGATAAAATGGATATTGACACTCTTGATGTTTTAGAAGCAGCGGGTTCAAAGTGGAATTTCTTGCCCTTTAGGCCAGGGCTTGTTGGTGGGCACTGTATTGGTGTTGATCCTTATTATTTAACCTATAAAGCGGAAATGATGGGGTATCAGCCAGATGTGATTTTATCAGGCCGTGAAATTAATGATGGCATGGGTAGGTTTATCGCAGGTAAAACGATTCGCTTGATGATCGATGCGGACATTAAAATAAAGGGTGCTCATGTGTTGGTTCTGGGTTTAACCTTTAAAGAAAATTGTGGCGATTTGAGAAACTCTAGGGTGATTGACGTGATAGAAGAGCTTGAGTCATTTAGTGTACATGTGTCAGTTTTTGACCCTGTGGCAAACGCTGAAGAGGCAAAAAAAGAGTATGGTGTTGATTTAGTCGAGTTAAACCAAGTTCATCAGGTGGATGCGATTGTGGCGGCAGTTCCACACACGGAAATTATAAATCTAGATAGTTTGATATTGTCGGGCATAACAAAAAATAAGACACCTTTTATTGATGTGAAAGCAGCGTTTGATAGAGATATGCTTAAGGCATCGGGGTTTCATGTTTGGAGGCTGTAGATTGTTTTTTGAATGGTGCTTTGGTCAGGCTTTCTTAAATGCTGATGTTTGTTAGTGTTTGTGTATCTTTTCCAAGGTTAGATAATGAGTAAGGTGATTGTATGAAAGGAATTATACTAGCAGGTGGGAGTGGAACGCGCCTACATCCTCTGACATTAGCTGTAAGTAAGCAGTTGATGCCGATTTATGATAAGCCGATGATTTACTATCCCTTGTCCACATTGATGCTTGCGGGTATTCATGAAGTTTTATTGATTTCTACGCCACATGACTTGCCGATGTTTAAGCATGTGCTTAAAGATGGTTCGCAGTGGGGTATGTCGATTGAATATGCTGAGCAACCTAGCCCTGATGGTTTGGCGCAGGCGTATCATATTGGTAAAGATTTTGTAAATGGCAAGCCTTCGGCACTTATTTTAGGCGATAATATTTTTTATGGTGATGGTATGGGGCAGCAATTAATGGATGCTGCTAATCGTGATTCAGGAGCATCAGTGTTTGCCTATCATGTGCACGACCCTGAACGCTATGGTGTGGTTGACTTTGATGCGCAAGGTAAAGCGTTGTCGATTGAAGAAAAGCCTGAGCAGCCTAAATCCAACTATGCAGTGACAGGTTTGTATTTTTATGATGAACGTGTTGTAGATATTGCAGCAGATTTAAAACCGTCTGCGCGAGGTGAGTTGGAAATTACGGATGTGAATAAAGTTTATTTGGAAATGGATGATTTACATGTGCAACGCATGGGTAGAGGCACGGCATGGCTTGATACGGGCACACATGATTCTTTGCTTGAAGCAGCCCAATTTGTGGAAGTCTTAGAAAAACGTCAGGGGTTAAAGATTGCTTGTCCTGAAGAGATTTCATGGCAGAAAGGTTATATTTCAGATGAGCAGCTTCATGCGCTGGCGACACCCCTTCAAAAGAATGGTTATGGGCAATATTTGATGAAATTACTGGATACAAAAGCATGAAAGTGAATCAAACCAACTTAGATGGTGTTTTGCATATTGAGCCCAAAGTATTTGGTGATGCGCGAGGTTTCTTTTTAGAGACCTACAATAAAGAGCGCTATATGGAAGTAGGGTTTCCAGATGTGAATTTTGTGCAAGATAATCATTCGCGCTCAAGTAAAGGTGTATTACGAGGTTTGCACTTTCAGTTGAATCACCCACAAGGTAAGTTGGTGCAAGTGGCAACAGGGTCGGTATTTGATGTTGCGGTTGATATTCGTGTGGGTTCGCCAACCTTTGGTCAGTGGTATGGTTGTGTGTTAAGTGAAGAGAATCATCACCAGCTTTGGATACCGCCCAAGTTCGCGCATGGTTTTTGTGTATTGTCGGAAACAGCAGACTTCATATACAAGTGCACAGATTACTATCGCCCTGATGATGAGGGCGGATTGCTGTGGAACGACCCTGAGGTTGGTATTGATTGGCCGACTGCATCACCATTATTATCTGAGAAAGATAAAGCGTATGCGTGTCTTGCGGATATTCCACCGCATTTGCTGACTAAATATTGATATGAAGGTTTTGGTTACGGGCTGTTATGGGCAGGTTGGTGCAGAGCTTATGGGCTTGGCAACAGCTTATGGGCATGAAGCCATTGGTTTTGATCACGATACGTTGGATATTACACAGCAAAAATTGGTGATGGCATGTATATCAAAAGAAAAACCTAGTGTTGTCATCAATGCAGCAGCTTATACGGCTGTCGATAAGGCTGAAGATGACAAGGGCACGGCTAAGGCCGTGAATGCAACAGCAGTGGGTTACTTGGCGCAAGCCTGCAGAACTCTTGATATTCCTTTGGCGCATATTTCTACAGATTATGTGTTTGATGGCAGTAAAGAGTGCGCTTATCTTGAATCGGATACTGTTTCACCTCTAGGTGTGTATGGTGAAACCAAGCTTGAAGGCGAAGCTTTGGTGCAAAGTGAGTGTGAAAAACATTATATTTTCCGTACCAGTTGGGTGTTTTCTGCTCACGGTAATAACTTTGTAAAAACCATGCTTAGACTGGGTGCTGAGCGAGAAGAGCTTGGTATTGTGGCAGACCAGCGGGGTAAACCAACATCGGCAAGAGAAATTGCACGGGTGATTTACGAAGTTTTAGCAAGTCATAAAAATGCATGGGGCATTTATCATCTTGCTCAGCCGAATGCGGTGACCTGGTTTGATTTTGCACAAAGTATTTTTGCTGGGGCGAAGCAACAAAGTTTGCCTTTGCGTGTTAAGCAAGTGAATGCGATTGCTACAGCAGACTTTCCAACACCTGCGAAACGCCCAGAAAATTCAGAGTTGGATTGTAATAAACTAGAAACAACATTTGATATAAAGCTTCAGCTTTGGAATGTATCTTTAGCAGAAGTAATCAAGGATTTAAGAAATGAGCGATTTTAAACCAAAGAATATTTTAGTGACGGGTGGTGCAGGGTTTATCGGCTGCAATTATGTGCGTTATATGTTGGAAACCTATAATGATGTGAAGATTGTTAACCTTGATGCACTGACTTATGCAGGTTCATTGGATAATTTGAAAGATTTGCCAGATGAAAGTAGTCACACTTTTGTGCAAGGCGATATTTGCGACCGTGAATTGGTTGATAAGCTGTTGCGTGAGCATGAGATTGATACGGTGGTACATTTTGCAGCAGAAAGCCATGTGGACAATTCCATTTCAGCCCCTGAGGTTTTTGTAAAGACCAATGTGATGGGAACTTTCACACTTTTGGATTCTGCTCGTCAATATTGGCAAGGTGAAAAAGGTTGGGGTAAAGAGAAGTGTCGTTTTCATCATATTTCAACGGATGAAGTGTACGGCACACTTACAAAAGATGATTCTGCCTTTAGCGAAACTACACCTTATGCGCCTAACTCACCTTATTCAGCATCCAAAGCAGGCTCAGATCATTTGGTTCGGGCATATTTTCACACTTATAATATGCCAGTGACCACAACCAATTGCTCAAATAATTATGGTTCTTACCAGCATAGCGAGAAATTTATCCCAACGGTTATTCGCAAGTGTTTGGCGCAAGAGTCTATTCCTGTGTATGGCGATGGTTCAAATATCCGTGATTGGTTGTATGTGCGTGACCACTGCACTGGCATTGATGCTGTGGTTCGCCGTGGTGAATTGGGTGAAATATATAATATTGGCGGTATCAATGAGTGGAATAACCTTGATATTTGTAAGCTCATTTGTCAGCTCATGGATGAGCATAAACCAGAGAACGCTCCACATGAGAAGCTAATTACCTTTGTTCAAGATAGAGCAGGTCATGATTGGCGTTATGCCATTGATGCAACAAAAATGAATGCTAAGCTTGATTGGAAGCCTGCTGAAACCTTTGAGACGGGGATTCGAAAGACTGTAGAGTGGTATTTGAAATGATTCATAAGCTTGCAGATGTACAAACGGATCAAATTGGAGAAGGAACCAACATTTGGCAGTTTTGTGTTATTCTTGAAGGTGCAAGTATTGGACGTAATTGTAATATTTGTGCCCATGTTTTTATTGAGAGTGATGTAGTCGTTGGTGATAATGCAACCATTAAAAATGGTGTTCAGCTTTGGGATGGGTTAAGGGTTGAAGATAATGTGTTTATTGGTCCAAATGTTACATTTACCAATGATAAGTTTCCTAGAAGTAAAGAGTATCCAGAAAAATTTAAAAAAACTATCATCCATGAAAGTGCATCTATAGGGGCAAATACAACAATCCTACCAGGAGTTAAGATAGGTAATAATGCTATGGTTGGGGCAGGTGCTGTTGTAACAAAAGACGTTCCTCCACATGCTATTGTTGTAGGAAATCCTGCTAACATTACAGGTTATGTTGACAGTAAAAAGGAAAGTTTGGCAAAAAAACCTGAGGAATTAGTGGTAGATAAAAAGGTTGGTGGAGCAATTTTACATAACATTCCTGTGGTCGAGGATTTGCGTGGTAGTTTATCTTTTGCAGAATTTCCAAGTCACCTTCCGTTTGTACCCAAACGATACTTTACTGTTTTTGGGGTTCCTGGACGTGAGGTACGAGGTGAACATGCTCATCGTACTATCCATCAGTTTTTAGTATGTGTGAAGGGTAGCTGCTCTGTAGTTATTGATGATGGATATGGACGCTCAGAAGTGGTGCTGGATCACCCTAGTTCGGGGTTGCATATTCCTCCAATGGTATGGGGTACCCAGTACAACTATTCTGCAGATGCAGTGTTAATGGTGTTAGCCTCTGATGTTTATGATGCTGATGAATACATACGTGATTATAATGAATTTATCGCATTAGTGACTAGATAATGATCCCATTTTTAGATTTAAAAGGCATTAACGCGCAGTATAAAGATGAAATGGTTGAAGCTTTCACCAAAGTTTTGGATAGCGGTTGGTATATCCAAGGTTTAGAAGTCAAAACGTTTGAGCAAGAGTTTGCTGATTATTGTGGTGTTGAACGTTGCATTGGTGTTGCCAATGGTTTGGATGCATTGATTCTTATTTTTCGAGCCTATATGGAAATGGGAGTGCTGCAGGAGGGTGATGAAGTCATTGTTCCTGCCAATACCTATATTGCTTCCATTTTAGCAATTACTGAAAATCGATTAAAGCCCATATTGGTTGAGCCTGATTTGACAACATACAACCTTGATCCAACGTTTGTTGAGCAGGTGATTACACCGCGTACTAAAGCGATTCTAGCAGTGCACCTTTATGGTCAATTGGCGGATATGCCAGCGTTGAAAGCTATAGCTGATAAGCATGGTTTGCTACTGATTGAAGATTCTGCCCAAGCGCATGGTGCAAGCTTGAATGGCATTAAGGCTGGCGCGTGGGGTGATGCTTCAGGTTTTAGCTTTTATCCAGGTAAAAATTTGGGCGCATTAGGAGATGGCGGCGCAGTCACGACAAATAATGCTGAGCTTACGCAAGCGATTCGTGCTTTGGGGAATTATGGAAGTCACAAAAAATATGAGAATATTTATAAGGGTGTCAATAGTCGTTTGGATGAGATGCAGGCAGCACTATTGCGCGTTAAACTGCGTGGGCTTGATGCTGAAATTGAACAAAGAAGAAAAGTGGCGAATGCGTATTTAGAAAACATCAAACATCCCGATATTATTCTTCCTCACGTGGGTGACTCACAAGCGCATGCTTGGCATTTGTTTGTGGTTCGTTGCAAGAAACGGAATGCATTGCAAGCTTATTTAGTGGAGCAGGGTGTGCAGACGTTGATTCATTACCCAGTTCCTCCGCATAAACAGCAAGCCTATTTAGATTGGAATGATGAGGTATACCCAATTACCGAGAAAGTTCATAAGGATGTTTTAAGTTTACCAATGAGTCCAGTCTTGTCTGAAGATGATGTGGGTACTGTGATTGCTAGCCTTAATAGATTTAGTAAGTGAAACCAACATGCTAAGAGAATATATTAGCTTATAATGACATTAATAAAAACATCTGTTTTAACAGCCGTATCAACGATTATAAAAATTATTACAGCATTTGTTATAAATAAAGTATTGGCTATGTATGTTGGGCCATCTGGTTTGGCAGTCGTAGGTCAGCTACAAAATTTTAGCTCTATTGTTATGACTTTTGCCAATGGTGCAATAACGGACGGAGTGGTAAAGTACACAGCAGAATATAGGGAAGATATAGAGCGGAAAAGCAAATTTTTTAGTACAGCTATCGTCATTACGCTGACGTGTTCAATTATAGTTGGATTACTACTCAATGTACTTTCTTCATACTTATCTACAATTATTTTAAAATCGGACGAATATACAAGCGTGTTTGTAGTATTTGGATTCACGATAGTTCTGTTTGCCCTTAATGTACTTTTGATGTCTATACTTAATGGTCAAAAAGAGACAAAAAAGTATGTTATTGTAAATATAATTTCAAGCTTGTTTTCATTAGGTTTTACATCTTTGCTTATTATGAGTTTTGGGCTTATTGGTGCGCTGTATGCTCTGGTCGTAAATCAGTCTGTAATATTTTTCGTTACATTGACTTTTGTAGTCAAATCACATTGGTTTAAGTTAAAATATTTTAGGAGAAGTGTAGATAAACAAAGTCTTATCAAACTAAGCAAATATTCAGCGATGGCTCTAACAACTGCGCTTACGGGACCTGTGAGTCATTTGTTTTTAAGAAACTATATAGGAGAAAGTCTTAGTTGGGATGACGCTGGGTACTGGCAAGGTATCTGGTATATATCCACGATGTATCTATTACTCATTACTACTTCGTTGAGTATATATTATCTGCCGCGACTTTCTGAGATAAAAGATAATAATGAGTTAAAAAGAGAGATATTGAGTGGATATAAAATTATCTTGCCAGTTGTTTCGGCTTTGGCTTTAGGGATATATGCTTTTAGAGAATTAGTGATTGAAATAGCTTTTACAGAAAAATTCATGCCAATGCTTGAGCTTTTCAAATGGCAGCTAATTGGTGATGTTGTGAAAGTAGCTTCATGGTTATTGGCGTATGTGATGGTAGCTAAAGCTATGACGAGAGTGTTTATATATACGGAGATCGGATTTAGCATTGTATTCGTTCTTTCATCAATCATTTTCATGAATAACTTTGGTTTAGTTGGAATTACTTATGCATTTAGCTTGAATTACTTACTGTATTTTATAATGATGCTATTGACTTTCAGGAAGATACTTAAATGAGAATTTTGATACCTATAATATCATTTGGTAAATCAGGGGGGATGAAAGTACTCTCTAATTTAACTAACCATTGGGTAAGGCAAGGGCATAGTGTAACTATTCTAACTGCCATTGATGACGTTCCTTACTACCCGCTTTTGTCCGAAGTCACTATTGTTGTGGCAAAAAGTAAGT
>JALUNK010000061.1 GCA_027055255.1 Ghiorsea sp. | reverse complement strand
CAATACTTCTTTGATAATGAACACTATTACCGATTTCGAGAGCAGGCTGAAAAGATGGGTATCACCATTCCTATTCTTCCCGGCATTATGCCGATTGCGAATTATGAGCAAATTGTACGCTTTTCTAAGATGTGTGGGGCAAGTATTCCTGATTGGCTGCATGAGCAAATGAGCCCTATTCAATATGACTTGGATGCGGTAAAACAAATGGGTATTGAGATTGCGACCAAGCAATGCCAAGACTTAATCACCAATGATGCAGCGGGTGTACATATTTATGCGCTAAACAAATCTGAAGCAAGCCTTGCGATTTGTAAAAATTTATAATGTCTGTGTCTATGAGGCCTGTTACATAAGCTAGGGTTTATAATAACCATTTAATCGTCTAGGCTTAAATATTCACTCGGAGGTACTTATGGGTATTTGGGTTGTTGTAGGTGTTGCTTTAGGTTTTATTTTACTCTGGCAGATAGGGGCTGCAGGCGGACTTCTTGGTGGGGTTATTGCATGGCTACTGTGGCGCGTAAAAGATTTGCAAACACAGGTAGATGGGTTAAGTCGACAAAGGTCTATCGAGACAGAGGTAATGTCCAATCCCGAAGCGTTGGCTCTTGAAAAACAACAACAGCCTAAACAGGAAAACCCAAGTCATGAAGAAGATAAAAAAACTCAAGATGTTTTATCTGTAAGCTATAATAGGAAAAAAACAGGTGAACATCAGGTAATATCGAGCGCATACAAGAGCAGTATTCATCCACAAGTAAAAAAAGCAATTTTTGGTGATGAAGACTGGTTTGATAACCTATTGGCAAAACTTTTACCCATACTTACATGGTTTAGCAGTGGGAATATGCTTGTGCGTATAGGCTCAGTGGTTTTGTTTTTTGGTGCAGGTTTTTTGCTTAAATATGCGGCGGAACATTCTCAACTGTCTATTGAAGTGCGGATGACTGGCATTGCGGTGCTTGCATGTTTTATGCTGGGTGCGGGATGGTATTTACGCGCTAGTCGTCTGACTTATGCTTTAGCCTTGCAAGGTGGGGGGCTAGGTCTTTTGTACTTGACTATATTTGCATCCTTTCGTTTGTATGAACTTATACCAGCGACAGCCGCTTTGATGCTTCTAGCCATTGTCTCTGGGGCAGGTATTATGTTAGCTGTGGTATTCAACGCAAGGTGGCTGGCAATCTTATCTTTTGCAGGTGGTTTTTTAGCACCTATTCTTGCTTCAACAGGCACGGGGAGCCATGTTGCATTATTTTCATGGTATGCTGTTCTTAATATAGGCATTGCCATTTTAGCATGGTTCAAAGCTTGGCGTAGTTTGAATTTACTTGGCATGATTGCAACATTTGTTATTGTGACGCTATGGGGTTATCAATACTACAGAGAGACCTATTTTGATTCTGTAGAACCGTTTCTTGTTGGTTTTGGTTTGATGTATTTGGTTATTGGTGTGTTGTTTAGCTTGCACCGCGCAGACCCTGAACAAGAAAGTTTTGGCAGGGTGGATGCATCGATTGTTTTTGGCACTCCTGTAGGGTTCTTTTTACTCCAAGCTCCTTTGGTTCATCATTTTGAACATGGTATGAGCTTGTCGGCATTGTTTTCAGGTTTAATTTATCTACTAGTGGCTTGGTTGGCATACAAATATAAAAATAAAACCCTTATGATTGCACTCTTATCTATTGGAGGGGCATTGTTGACATTGGCTATCCCCTTAGAATTTGATGAGGCGGAAACTGCGTCGGCTTGGGCGATAGAAGGTGTGGGTTTGCTGTGGCTAGGCCTCAAACAAAAAAGCTCAAGAGCACTGGCGACGGGTATGGCTTTGCAAATATTGGCAGTGGCTAGCTGGTTAGAGGGTTCTCCGATACATGGGGCACTCAGTTACGGAGGGACATTAAGTGCTTTCTTGATTGCTTTCTCGGGCTGGGCTTGTGCACAAATATTAGCGAAGCATCAGGCTTGGGAAGAGGAGCATAGCATGATAAAAGGAGCGCTTCCTTTTGATGTTGTCTTTATCTTTCAGTTGTGGGGAACGGTTGCTTGGGTAGCTGCAGGTTTAACCGAATTACACCGTCATTTTGAGGGTTATGAAATGTTATTGAGCGGTATGGCTTGGGTCTGTGTTTCAGCTTGGTTAGTGCACTACTTAGGCAGGCGTTTAGCGTGGGTGAAACTTACAAGAATAAACCAAGCACTTATTCTTGTTTTATGGGTGGTGCTTTTGGCGCAAGCTGATTATGCGTCTCACCCATGGCAAGGTTGGGGGTGGTTGGCTTGGCTGTTTGCATTACCATCGGCTGTTTGGATGTTATATATGAGTGATGAAAATGGTGATGCCATAAAAATGAAAATCAATATTTTCCATGTTGCGACTGCATGCTTCGTTTTGGCAATGTTTATTTGGGAAACCCGATGGCAAGTGAACGAGTTGATATTAAATTCAAATGCCAATTTATGGAAAGGTTTGATGGTTGGACTGGTTCCTTCTTTGTTGCTTATGGCTTCGAGCGCCAAGGCATTTTTTTGGCCCATGTCTAAACATAAACTGAGTTACCTTAAAGCATCTGCAATCATATATATATCTGTTTTGTTTATTTGGTTATTTTGGGAGATGAAAGAGCCTGTACAATCAGGTATTTCTTATATACCAATATTTAATCCGCTTGATGTGGTTGTAATCCTAATGGGAATGGCATTATTCAAGTGGTTTCAAGTGCTTCAATCGAAGGAAATGCTTTGGTTTGATAAAAATATTTTTTATGTTACCACAGCTTTTATTGCTTTTGTCTGGATGAATATGGATATCGCTAGAGTTGTACACCATTATTTTCACGTACCATGGTCAGAAAAAGCAATGCTACATGCTGTGGAGCTTCAAGCATCATTATCCATAAGCTGGAGCCTTCTCGCTTTAGTTTTAATGCTGTTGGCAGGCAGGAAACATGTACGTTTCTTATGGTTGGTTGGCGCAGTTCTGCTAAGTGCGGTCATGATTAAGCTTTTTACTGTCGACATGTCTGGCAGCGGTACTTTAGCAAGAATCATATCCTTTTTAGGGGTTGGAGGACTATTTTTGATTATAGGTTATTTAGCACCATTGCCACCAGTTGAAAAGCAGGAAAAGACTGAGTCATGATAGCAGTCAGATAAAAAACACTTGCGTTTTAAAAAATACTGCCGATAATTCGGCGCTACATATTGGATCCGAGTTTATCCAGAGCAGTGGAGGGTTACAGGCCCTACGA
>JALUNK010000060.1 GCA_027055255.1 Ghiorsea sp. | reverse complement strand
AAAGGCACCAATGCCAAGTGCGCAGAGGAAGAAATGGGGAGAAACTCTGTAAAACCCTGAATAAAAGAAAGTACAATCGCTTGTAGCCAACCTATACTATCACTCATGCGCTGCGTCTTTGTTGAACGGCTTGTGCAAGTGTCTCTAACATGGGCTCAGTATCTTGCCAGGAAATACAAGCATCGGTGATGCTCACGCCATACTTGAGTGGTGAGTCAGCCTCATTATTTTGTCGGCCTTCATTCAAATGACTTTCAATCATCACACCTTTGATATGTGTATTTCCCGTTGCAATTTGATTGGCAACATCATGACCAACATCAATTTGGCGTTTGTGTTGTTTGAGTGAATTGGCATGAGAAAAATCAACCATGACACCAGATTCAATGCCTGCGGCTCCAAGCTTATCAACAGCCTTGGCTACACTTTCTGCATCATAATTGGTTTTGTCATTGCCGCCCCTAAGAATGATATGGCAATCTTCATTACCAAGGGTTTCAAAAATAGCAGACTTTCCTTCTTTGGTGAGTGATAAGAAATGATGAGGGTGTGAAGCCGCACCTATGGCATCAATGGCAATACTAAAACCACCATTGGTACTGTTTTTGAAACCAATCGGGCAAGAAATGCCAGAGGCAAGCTCTCTATGTCCTTGGCTTTCTGTGGTGCGTGCGCCAATAGCTCCCCAGCTGATTAAATCAGCAACATATTGCGGTGTAATCAAATCCAAAAACTCTGTGCCTGCTGGTACGCCCATATTATTAATATCCAACAAAAGTTTGCGTGCTTTGCGAATGCCAGTGTTGATATCAAATGAATTGTCCAAGTGCGGATCATTAATCAAACCTTTCCAACCAACTGTTGTGCGAGGTTTTTCAAAATAAACACGCATAATGATGAGTAAATCATCGGCATATTTTGCGCGTGCTTCTTGAATCAAAGCGGCATACTCAAGTGCTGCTTGGGTATCATGGATAGAGCAAGGGCCAACAATGACCAATAGACGATCATCATCACCATGTAAAATACGATGAGCCGCTTGGCGTGTTTCAAAAATAGTTTTGGCCGCAATATCGGTGATGGGGTATTCAGAATGGACTTCCAAAGGTGAGCTTACTTCTCGTAAGCCAGTAATTCGAAGGTCATCGGTGAGGTGGGATGCAGACACTTTTTCTCTCCTTAGCGCAAAAGCCATTAAACAACTTCATCCATTTTTGTGGACAAGGCGCATAGTATAGTCATTTCTACAAAATTCACGATATGGATAATAAATATGTTTCTGGTGATATAAGTAACGAAGTGAAACGGTGAGTAAAAAGCGTGCCAAAAGGGTGTGCTTGATAAAGCGCTTTTATTTTCGAAGCTTAGGTTAAAAAAGTGAAGTTATGCACAGCTTTCTGTGGATAAGTTGTGGGTTGAATTTGTATAAAACCACTACAAATTGTGTCTTGCCAAGCACTAAACCCCAAGATATGGTGTCGCACAGTTTGGCGCTACATGAAATTAAATTCATTTAAAATTCATGTTTAGCGTGAGGGGAGCGAACTATATGAGCCAGGTTCAACCGAAAAAACCACAGCCAGTCAGCCTTGATTCAGGCATGGGTATCAATGAAGTGACATTGCAGCCTGCCAGCGAAGATATTTGGGATAAAAAGTATCGATTAAAGGATAAAGATGGCAATGCAGTGGATCAAAATGTTGCAGATACATACAAACGCGTTGCCCAAGCATTGTCGGATGTAGAAGATGAAGACAAACGTGAATTTTGGAGCAATCGTTTTACATGGGCATTGGCCAATGGTGCGATTCCTGCAGGCCGGATTATGTCCAATGCGGGAGCAGAAGCACACAAGCCTGCAACATCAACCATCAATTGTACGGTGTCTGGCGTGATCCCTGATTCTATGGATGGTATTTTAACCATGGTCAAAGAAGCAGGCTTAACACTTAAAGCAGGCTGTGGTATTGGTTATGAGTTTTCTACACTTCGCCCCAAAGGTGCTTATGTTTCGGGTGCAGGTGCATACACATCTGGTCCATTATCGTTCATGGATATCTATGATAAAATGTGTTTCACCGTATCATCAGCAGGTGGTCGCCGTGGCGCACAAATGGGTACATTTGATATTTCACATCCAGATGTTACCGATTTTATTAAAGCCAAACGTGAAGATGGTCGTCTTCGCCAGTTCAACCTATCGTGTTTGATTACGCGTGACTTTATGCAAGCCGTTAAAGATGATGCAGATTGGGATTTAGTATTTCCTGCGACCAAAGATGAGTTGGCTAATGATGATATGCGTATCATTTTCAAACAAGTCGCCAATCCGCCTAAAAATGCTAAAAAAGATGACCGAGGTTTTACGGCTTGTCGTGTGTACAAAACCATCAAAGCACGTCGTTTGTGGGATGTTATTATGTCTTCCACCTATGACTATGCAGAGCCAGGTTTTATCCTGATTGATGAAGTAAATGACTTAAACAATAATTGGTTTTGTGAAGATATTCGCGCTACTAACCCTTGTGGTGAGCAACCTTTGCCACCTTACGGTGCTTGTCTTTTGGGCTCTGTAAACCTAACTAAATTTGTACGCGAACCATTCACTGAAAATGCTTATTTTGATTGGGATATGTATAGGGAAGTGGTGTCCGTATTTACTCGGATGTTAGATAATGTGGTGGATATTAATGGTTTACCATTGGAGCAGCAGCGCCAAGCCATTTTGGATAAACGTCGTCACGGCATGGGTTTCTTAGGTCTTGGCAGCACACTCACCATGTTGCGCACCAAATATGGCTCAGAGTCTTCATTGGAGTTCACTGAAAAAGTGGCTTATGAAATGGCGAAAACTGGGTTTGAAGTGGGCTTGCAGTTGGCAGAAGAAAAAGGTGCTGCCCCGATTATGAACCAAGATTTTAAAGTGACTGCGGATATGTTGCATAAGCGCCCTGAAATGGCAAAAGATGGCATTAAAGTTGGCAGCAAAATTAAAGGCAAAGTGCTTTGGGCAAAATATTCTAACTATATGAATAAGTTTGCAGAATCGGGCGACCAAGATTTATTGGATGCTTTGATTGAAACGGGTAGCCGCTTTACGCATCATTCATCCATTGCGCCAACAGGTACGATTTCATTATCGCTCGCCAATAACGCATCCAATGGTATTGAGCCATCATTTGCACATCATTATGCGCGCAATGTGATTCGTGAGGGTAAAAAGTCCAAAGAAAAAGTTGATGTGTTCTCTTATGAAT
>JALUNK010000059.1 GCA_027055255.1 Ghiorsea sp. | reverse complement strand
TGCAGTTTTTATATGCTGATGGTGGGCAATATAATTTCATGGACACTGAAACTTATGACCAAATTGCATTGGATGAAGATATGTTGGAGGCAGCGATTCCATATATGTTGCCCGAAATGGAAGTTGAAGTGGAGTTTCATGAAGAGCGCCCATTGAATGTAAAGCTTCCACAATCAGTGAATTTGGTAGTGACTGAATGCGATGCTTCCATTAAAGGACAAACTGCAACCAGTTCATACAAACCAGGCGTTTTGGAAACAGGGGCATCTATTATGGTTCCACCATACTTGGAAGCAGGTACAAAAGTACGTGTAAACACCGAGACGGGCGAATACATGGAACGTGCATAATTTAGATATAAATTTAGCGAGGATATTCTAGATATGAAACAAAGAGTTTGGGATTTATTTGTTCGATTCTTTCACTGGAGTTTGGTGTTAAGTTTTACAGCAGCATATTTAACGGCGGCTTATGGGTATAATGAAACTTACGACATGGATGAAGTGCATGAGTGGTTGGGTTATTTTATTACGACACTGGTTGTCACGCGTATTTTGTGGGGTTTTATTGGCTCGAAATATGCACGCTTTTCTAACTTTATCTTTTCGCCCTCGGAATATATTGAGAATTTCAAAGCCATCATGACCAATAAACATGAGAAGCACTATATGGGGCATAATCCCTTGGGTGGAGCCATGGTATTTGCGCTGCTTGCAGGTTTGTCGCTTTTGGTCTTCTCAGGTTTGGTACTTTTGGGTTGGAGTGAATATACTGGCCCTGTTTGGGCATTGGGTATTCATGTGTCAGAAAGTTTTGGTGAGAACATTAAATATATTCATTATCACTTGCCAGAAATCATGTTGTTTTTGATTGGCGCGCATATTTTGGGTGTGTTTGTTGCGATGAAACAACATGGTGAGAACTTGGTTCGGGCGATGTTTACAGGTTATAAAGAAAGTTAGGTTCTGGTATCACTTATCAGGAATCACAGCATGGTGCGCTTGTGTTAGTAACAATGGTTGCCATGGTTTGAAGTAGAATGCTGAAATCATGTTCACTGATTCCACCTAAAGCTAGGTCGCTAAGTGCATGAAGCTTGGGTAGAATTTTTTGGAACACGGCCTTGCCTTCTTCAGTGATATGGGCGCGAATGATGCGCCTGTCTTCTAAATCTTGAATGCGCTCAACCAACTGGCATTTGACCAAGCTATTGAGTAGGCGGGTGATGGATGCTTTGTCCTTGCCAAGAATGTTGGCCAACCTTTTTTGCGGCAGCCCATCAAAGTGCTGGATAATCATGAGAGCATCAGCAGCTTCAGGTGTGATGTCATAACCTAATTCAGCATAGGCTAGGCTGGTTTGCTGGCGCACATAACACATCAAATGCCCCATCAGCGGCATAAGCGCACCAATTTTTATATTTTCGCATTGCAAATCATCCATGAGCCGTATGCTACCAAAAATGATTGACTAAATCAATAGTTGACAGCATCAACTAAAATCCTAAGCTGTGCGCTTGCTTTGTGGCAAAGCCTTGCTAGAGATTGCAAGTGAAGAGGTGTTTTAAGTTGAAAAAACAAGGATTATGGATATTGGCATTGCTCTGGGCGTTTGTGCCTGAAGTGTGGGTGCTGCCAGCGTATGCAGCACCATTGCAATTCAAAGATGTGTTAACCACCATGTTTAACAAGAGCCCTGATTTACAATCATCTAGGCTGCAAACCAAGATGCGTGAGGCTGAAACAGCGCAAGTCGAAGGTGCTTTGGATATGCGTTATGGTGCAAATGCGGGTATCAGTAATGAGAAAGCGCCAACAACAAGCCCTTTTGCAGCGACTGAAACCAATGCCGCTTTTGTTGCGGGTAATGTGGTCAAACCCTTTGCAGATGGCAGCACATTAACAGGAACACTAAAGTACAATCGCGCTGAACTTATTTATCCAGCATCAGTGAATCCTGCATTTCAAAGTAGCCCTAATCCACTTTATCAACATCAAATTGATTTAACATACCGCTATCCGTTGGCGGCAGGCAAGGGTAATCCGAACTATACGTTTCAAAAAGAAGCAGGTGATGCAGAGGAAAAGGCAGCAGGGCTTCGTGTAGCGGTGCTTAAAGAGCAATTGGCAGCGCAAGCTATTGGTTTATACGCACAATTTGTATTGAATGATTTGTCTGTAGAGGTGGCTGAAGATGCTGTGCTTAGAGCCAAACAGCTTTTAAATAATCAGAAGAAACGGGAAAACTTTGGTTTGGTAGAAAAAGAAGACCGGTACCAAACTGAAGCTTTAGTAGCAGCACGAAAGCTTCAACTTGCACAAGCTGTGGCAGCGGAAAAATCAGCGCAAACCGCATTGAATCGCTTGATGTACCAAGATGCAGACACACCGTTATCGGTATCTTTTGCTGCACCTGAGGTTCGTATCACCAGCGTGGCTGATATGCTAAACAAGGCGCAAGCTAAACGCCCTATTTTTCAGGTCTTAGATGCGCAGTATGCAGCTGCTGAATCGCGATTGAGTATGGTGCAATCAGCAGGGGATTATCAATTGGACTTGGTCGGGCAAGTGGGAACGCGGGCTTTAGACGGCAGTGCAGGCACGGCGTTTGCCCAAGGTTTCACAGTGGATGATAGATATATTGGTTTAAGTGTTGAGTTCAGTGATGTGGTTGGCAACAAAGGTAACCGTGCTACGATTGAAAAGAATGTATTGGTTTTGGAAAGTATTCAAATTGAACGCAGTAAAGCACGTTTGGACTTAGAAAGTGAAATTGCCAAGTTGGTAGATGCCATCCGTAGCGCTGAAACGACTTTAAAAGCCTCTGCCAAGCAGGTGCAAGCAGAGCGGAAGAAATATCGTGCGCAGGTGGCAAGGTATAAAAAAGGAAGAACGCCGACTTCGGTGGTTATTCAGTTTGAAGGCGATTTAAGGGCGGCTGAATTGCGATATTTGATTCAGCAGGTGAATAAAGGCGTGAGTGAATATCAGTTGGCATTGGCTATGGGTGAGTTGGCATCGCTCAATCCAGCATCAGGAGAGCCGCAATGAATAGTATGATTGCATTTTTTGTAAGGCGCGGACTGTTGGTGAATATGTTGTCTGGCATGTTATTGCTGGGTGGTATTTATGCAGCCATGAATATTCAACGTGAGGCTTTTCCTAGTGTGAACTTTGATTTGGTGGTGATTGGCGCGGCATATCCTGGCGCATCACCGCAAGAGCTTGAGCAGCTTGTTGCCATGCCGATTGAAAGAGAGCTGAAAGGCATTGATGGCATCAAGA
>JALUNK010000058.1 GCA_027055255.1 Ghiorsea sp. | reverse complement strand
GGTTTTGTGGGTTTTGGTATGAAGGACATTGAAGTCACCTACCTTCAAAGTGGTAAACCCACCATCATACTACATCAACAAGCCCAAGCTATTGCCAAACAACTTAGTATCACAAATATTCATCTGTCGCTTACGGATGACAATGGAATGGCAATGGCATTTGTGGTGGCAGAGTAAGCCATTCAACCATGTTTTTGAGCTAATTACTTGAAGCTGAACGCTTCCTAATCATCAAGTTTATTTAACTTCTCTCGAAAAGCCTTCATTTTTTTCGATTCAACAAAAACTGTATCACCTTTATCATCAAGGTGAGATTCGTACTTTTGCTCTGGATAGCCTTGACTGGCTCCATCTTCTTTTACACCCGCATCTTGCATTGATGATAGCATTTCTGGAGTGACCATCACAGTATCATCTTCACCATTTATCATACCATCAGTTTCAGCTTTTACAGAGTCTTGTTGGCTTACATCTAACTCAAGCTCAAAATCAAAGTCCAATGCTGTAACAGCACCTTCAGGAATATCATAGTCTAATTCATCTGTAATAATATCAGCTATAGGTTCAGCAGCAGCATCAACTCCATCTATAATAGAGTCCGTTATGGTTTGCCCAACCTTAGCTTTAACCACTTCATCTTTTTTGTCCCATGTATCCAACATTGGATCAGCATCACTTTCTTTACTACCTAACTTAAAATCTTGCGTTGTAACATCAAAACTTCCTTTTTCGGACAAATCCAAAATAGGGGCTATTTCATCAACACCTTGCTCATTCGCCACAAGCTGCTGATTTATTTTATCCACCTCAGCCTCATCAACCTTGCCCGCATAAGTAATGACTTTTTCATCTTGTAAATCATGCCAAGTATCTCGGTCAAAATACGAACAAAACCTATGCCATTGGTCATACTCATAAAGCCGCGAGAGGTTGAGCAATGTGAGGTTTCGCTCCATTGCATTATTTGAACCATGAAGTTTTTCTACCCACAAAGCTTGTATTCGTGGGCGTGAACTCTCTTTATCATCCATTAAAGCATAATATTTTTCTGCCTGCTCCCAGTCTTTTTTATGCACAGCTTCTTCAAACAAACTCACATAATCATGGTTTACTTTTTCTGTGGCGACACTAGGCGTATCCCCTACTGAAATAACTTCCAATTCATGGTGGTCGTGTGAATCCGACACATCATCACCCACCATACTATCATACTCATCCAAACCTACAGATTGGCTATCATTCTCCTCAGCAACTTCATTTTTTTTCAGCACTGTAGGCATTTGGTTTTCTATACTTTGGTTACTTTCCACACCTTCTATATCATAATCAACCACTGGTTGTGTTACGTTTTGCTGTGCTTCAAACAATTTATTTTGCCATGTTTTCATTTGTTTTCTATAAAAGTAAGCCACAAACAAAACAATATTTAACAGCAGTAAACCAAAAAACCAATACCAAGCATTTGAACCTGTTTCAGACACAGGCTTAGCTTGCATGCGAGATAAAGCTTCCACCTTACGTCGCAATTGCCCCAACTCTTTTGTTAGAGCTTCCATCTTAGTATCCATTCCATCCAGCCGCAGACCTGCTGTCATGGCTTGTTGATACATAGGCTCCAATTTGTCCAGACGCTGTAACACTTCTGGATTCATTGGTGGTGTTACCATATCTTCATGTAAGCCCAAAGATATTCGCCCACGAAATGATGGAGAACCGACTTGTTTATTTTGCGTAGGCAAAGAAGTTTTATCTACTTTCTTTTTGCTTTTCAGTTTTGTTTTTGTTGCATGCAACAATGCTTTTAAGCTTTGATAACGCTCAGAGTTCACAAACTGTTTTACAGCAGCATCATCTGGTACTTTTAAAAACTGACCTTTCTTTAGCTGATTAATATTCTGATGAACAAAGGCTTCGGGGTTAGCATCAAACAATGCCAACATGATTTGTTGATTCGACCAACGTTTATCTTTACGTAACCTGTAAGCAATTTCACTCAAACTATCACCATACTGTACTGGTCCATAACTACTTCGCCGCGCCCAATCACCAGCGTCTACAAAAGATGCTGCATTTTGTTTGACTGACATTTGTTTAAACTTATCTTGATTATCTTGAGCCTGTTGCGGTGTTGTATATTTCACTGCTTCATTCGGGCGGTTCACCCAAGCTGTTTTTTTGGTCGGCTGAATATCTGAAGCATCCAAAAAGAACTGCATTTTTTTATAAAAAACACCCCTGCCTCGTTGTACTTTTAATACCAGCACAAGAATAGCTTCATCAACAGCATAATTGGAATGAATATAAACTTCAGGTGTAGAGGAAGCAGCATTTTTTATATCAATGCGAATATCATGATACGATTGTGGTGGTGTTTGTTCTAAATTGAGGTATTCACTTAGTGTAGCCAATTGCACTTTAAATTGTTGTACTGTTTCCCCTTTTTCCATGATTAAAGGTACACGCACATCAAGCGGCTCACCCAAATGGCTATGTAAAGATGCCTGACCAAAACCCATAGCAAACACTTGCTGCGTATAAAACAACAAGGAAAATAATATCAAGACACACTTCTTCATCGGCGAAACCATACCCAAAAATAACAGATAAGCTATTGTTTTATATGACGCAATCACCCGAAGACAGCATTCAGTAATTTATATCACAATTCACTTTTCAAGTGCAAACGTATAACAACCACCCTATCATCAGCCCATACTTGCATATGATTCATCATATCGTTTTGGAGAAAAACACGTGAACACACTTACAATAAGCTTAATATTGCTCACTATTTTACTCATGATTCTCTCGCCTTGGTTTTTACTCACCTTACGCAAGAAACAACAACTCGAACATGAAGTACAGCTTCTAAGTGAACAACAGCATGAGCTTTCATTGTTGCGCGAACAACATCAAATTTTAACCCAAGAAAAGCAACAGCAAGCAACACTTGTTTCCGACTTATCCTCACAACTCAATCAAGCTAATCAGCAAAATGCAGTGTTAGAACAACGTGTTCAACATAAAGATGAACAACGCAAAGCGATTGAGACAGAACAGCACAAAACAAACACATTGATTGAACAATTAAGAGAAGAAAACACCAAGCTACATACCAAGCTAGCCAAGTTACAAAGTGAGCATGAACAAATGCAACAAAGCCACATCGAAAAACTTGCTTTACTCGATGAGGCTAAAACCAAGCTTAGCCAAGAGTTCAAGCTACTTGCCAACCAAATCTTTGAAGAAAAACAATCTAAAATGACGGCTTCCAGCAAAGAAACCTTGGATAGCATTATCA
>JALUNK010000057.1 GCA_027055255.1 Ghiorsea sp. | reverse complement strand
TACATGATACTTGCCCTGTGTACAATTCGCCTTGTCGGAGGGAGCATTTCTCCGAAGCATTTAAATTTCTGGAGGATTCCTCAATGGATCAATCGAATCGTTACGCAGACTTAAGTCTCAAAGAAGAAGATTTAATCGCAGGCGGCAAGCATATGCTTGTTGCATATAAACTTATGCCTGCTGAAGGCTATGGCTTCTTGGAAGTGGCTGCGCATATTGCTGCAGAATCTTCTACAGGAACAAACGTTGAAGTATCAACAACAGATGATTTTACACGCGGTGTAGATGCATTGGTATATGACATTGATGAAACAGCATTTGCCGATGGCAACAATGTAACTGGTGGCGGCTTGATGAAAGTTGCTTATCCTGTTGAATTGTTTGACCCAAATATCACAGACGGAACATTCAATATTTCACATATGTGGTCTTTGATTCTTGGTAACAACCAAGGCATGGGCGACCATGTTGGTTTGCGCATGTTGGATTTCATGGTGCCTGAATGCATGATGACAAAATTTGATGGCCCAAGCACGGGCATTGCTGATTTGTGGAAAGTGTTAGGCCGCCCTGAAGTGGATGGTGGTTATATTGCTGGTACAATTATCAAACCTAAATTGGGCTTACGTCCTGAGCCATTTGCCAAAGCTTGTTATGATTTCTGGTTAGGTGGCGATTTCATCAAAAATGATGAGCCTCAAGCCAACCAACCATTCTGCCCAATGAAAGTTGTGATTCCTAAAGTGGCTGAAGCCATGGATAGAGCGCAACAAGAAACTGGCGAAGCAAAACTTTTCTCTGCCAATGCAACAGCTGATTGGCATGAAGAATGTGTTGCACGTGGTGAATATATTTTGGGTGAATTTGCAAAATATGGCAATGAAAAACATGTTGCATTCTTGATTGATGGCTTTGTAACAGGACCTGCTGGTGTAACCACTGCACGTCGTGCATTCCCTGATACTTTCTTGCATTTCCATCGTGCTGGTCATGGTGCGTTGACTTCATATAAGTCACCTATGGGCATGGATCCATTATGCTATATGAAACTGGTTCGTATGATGGGTGCATCAGGTATGCATACAGGAACTATGGGTTATGGTAAAATGGAAGGTCATGGTGCTGAAACCGTTCTTGCTTATATGCTTGAACGCGATGAATGCATGGGTCATTACTTCAACCAAAAATGGTATGGCATGAAACCAACTGCGCCAATCATTTCTGGTGGTATGAATGCATTGCGTCTTCCAGGTTTCTTTGAAAACTTGGGTCATGGTAATGTAATTAACACTTGTGGTGGTGGTGCATTCGGTCATATCGATAGCCCCGCTTCTGGTGGTAAATCATTGGGTCAAGCTTATGATTGCTGGAAAGCTGGTGCTGATCCTATTGAATACGCGAAAACGCATAACGAGTTTGCACGCGCATTTGAATCATTCCCAGGCGATGCTGATAAAGTATACGGCGAAGACTGGCGTGAAAAAATAGGTGCTCATAAATAAGCACCGACTTTTAAGTCATATTTTGAAAAGGTATCCACGCAAGTGGGTGCCTTTTTTTATACTCCCGTACAACAAACATCAAAAAATCTTATTGTTTTCATAAGAAATATAAGCATGTTTTTTTCTCATTCAGGACTATACTTACGCTTTACGAATGATGGACTACAAGTTTAGGAGAAACCTTTACCATGAACGACACAACACAATATACAATTAAAGAAAAACCATTCTACCAAGCACAAGACGATGAAGTAGAACTTTACGAAGCAGCTTACGCTGCGCGACTTCCTGTGATGGTTAAAGGTCCAACGGGTTGTGGTAAATCTCGTTTTATTGAATACATGGCTTGGAAGCTTGGCAGACCATTAATCACTGTAGCTTGTAATGAAGATATGACAGCATCGGATTTGGTGGGGCGTTATTTGTTGGATGCCAACGGCACACGCTGGTTGGATGGTCCATTAACGGTGGCAGCGCGCATTGGTGCGATTTGTTATTTGGATGAAATCGTGGAGGCTCGCCAAGATACCACCGTGGTGATTCACCCGTTGACTGACCATAGACGCACCTTGCCTTTGGATAAAAAAGGTGAATTGATTGAAGCCCATGAAGATTTCCAATTGGTGATTTCATATAATCCTGGTTACCAATCGCTGATGAAAGATTTGAAGCAATCCACCAAACAACGCTTTACCGGTTTTGAATTTGATTATCCATCAGAAACCACTGAAACATCGATTGTTGAAAAAGAAACGGGTATTGATCATGAGCTAGCTACTAAGCTGGTTAAAATTGGTTCAGCAGCACGCAATCTTAAAGGTCATGGTTTAGATGAAGGCATCTCCACGCGTTTGTTAACCTATGCTGCAACCTTAATCAAAGGTGGCATTGAGCCCAAAGCCGCATGCCGCATGGCATTGGTTCGCCCAATCACGGATGATGCCGATATTCGTGTCACTTTAGATCATGCGATTGATACGATTTTTGCGTAACTACTAACTATGATTGATGAAACCAAAGAACGCTCTGCAAAGTCAAAAGCTTATTGGGAGCAGTTGAACTGCCGTTTCCCTGCTGCTAATGAGGTGTTTGACGAGTGTATTCTTGAAGCCAAGGCCTTACTCTCAGAAGAAGGTGTAGATGCCTATATCGAAAATGCTCGCTTTATTGGTAAAATGGGGCGTGGTGTTGAGCCATTGCTTATTTATTTGGAAGAGGCACCCACCATGGCATCCATGGTCGGCGAAGAAATCTTGCCTGAAATTAAAGACTTTTGCCTGTTTTTATCGACCAATACGAACTTCAAAGCCATTATCCCCTTCTTGCAAAGCTTAGGCGCTGTAAGCAAGTGCTTGCATAGCTATGAGCAGCTACATCACTATTTTGATATACTCAAAGATATGTTGGATAAAACAACCGCATCCGTGCATGGGCATCATAAAACATTCCCAAGCCCTGGTTTGCCCTTCTTACTTGAGCAATCGCCACGCTTGCTTCGCGCTTTAAGTCTGGAAGGTTATAAAAACTGGATTGATTATGGTGTGAAGTATTATAATAAACACCCTGAACGCCAAAAAGATTATTTTAGCCTGCAATCCCCTGATGCTGTGGCTGTGATGCAACGCGAACGCCATGGCACATTACTGATTGATCACGAGCGCCAATTGGATTTGTATCTGCGCGGATTATGGCAAGATAGCGATTATTTGGTGCCTTATTCATTGGCTTTTGATGAGTTGCGTAAACCCATGCCTTATTATGATCATATGGGGATTCGCTTGCCTGATGTTTATGATGATTATAATGGTGTGTCGGGGATCA
>JALUNK010000056.1 GCA_027055255.1 Ghiorsea sp. | reverse complement strand
AGCAACACCCTGAAGCCATTGCTATGCAGGCATCAGGGCATAGCATTCCACCCACCGTAAAAAACCATCAATAAAGTTGCGCTGTTAGGCTGGACTTAGCACATTTATAGGCTAAGGTTTCAATGGTACAACTCACGATTTAACATAGGATTTTAAATACATGCTACATCATTTTTCAACATTGCAGGTTATTATTTTAGCAGCAGGCAAAGGCACACGCATGGCATCGAACACACCTAAGGTACTGCATAAAGTCTTAGGGAAATCGATGTTGGAGCATGTGTTGCATACGGTTGAAGACTTGCAACCTGAATCAGTTTGCCTTGTCGCTGGTCACGGCATCAACGATGTCAAAGCACATATTGGCGAACCTGAAAACTTATTCTGGGCAGAGCAAAAAGAGCAGCTCGGCACGGGTCATGCCGTACTCCAGGCTGAAAGCTTACCATCCATTGCTGATTTGGTGTTGGTGGTTTGCGGTGATACGCCGCTGCTCACCAGCGAAACTCTAGCTTCTCTCATCAAGCAACATCAAAGTAGCAAAGCCACTGTTTCTGTGCTTTCTGCCATTGTGGATAATCCTCAAGGTTATGGTCGCATTGTGCGCGATGAAGATGGGAGTGTATTGGCTATTGTAGAAGAAAAAGATGCATCAGCAGAGCAACGTGCTATCAAGGAAGTAAGCAGTGGCATTTTCTGTGTAAACCGTGATGCTTTATTCACATATTTGCATCAAGTGGGCAATGATAATGCGCAACAAGAGTATTATTTGCCAGATATTTTACCCTTGGCTTTGGCCGATGACAAACGTGTGCAAGCCACCATCATGGAGCATAGCGATGAAATGCTTGGCATCAACGACCGCAGCCAACTCGCGCAAGCTGAAACAATCATGCAACAGCGCATCCTTCAAGAATGGCAAAGCAAAGGCGTCACCATAGAACAAGCAGACACTGTACGCATCGAAGCTTCGGTAAACATTGGCATGGATTGCACCATCAAAGCAGGTACACAACTGCTTGGCTCAACGCATTTGGGCGATGGCTGTACGGTTGGCCCTTACGCTGTATTGCAAAACAGCTGGCTTGCTGATGATATTACAGTCGCCCCATTCTCTCATTTGGAAGAAACAAGCATTGGCGATGAAGCAGTGGTTGGCCCATTTGCAAGGCTTAGACCTGGTGCTCGCTTGGATGATAAGGTTAAAATTGGCAATTTCGTTGAAGTGAAAAAAGCGGTGATTGGTCAAGGCAGCAAAGTGAATCATTTAAGTTATATTGGTGACACCATCATGGGTGAAGACTGCAATATCGGCGCAGGCACAATTACCTGCAACTACGATGGCGCAAACAAACATCAAACTATGATTGGTAATGGTGTGTTTGTTGGTTCTGACACCAAGCTCGTTGCCCCTGTACAAGTTGGCTCTGGCGCAACCATTGGTGCAGGCAGCATCATCACCAAACAAGTACAGCAAGATGGTTTAACCCTTTCTGCACGACCTGAACAACGTCATGTTAAACATTGGGTTCGCCCGAAAAAAGGCTCTTAATATATGTGCGGAATCATTGGTGCTATTGCACGCAATCCAGTTCAAAATACATTGTTACACGCTTTAAAAACCATGGAATACCGTGGTTACGACAGCGCTGGCATTTGCACCGTCTCACAACAACAACTGCATACACAAAAAGCCAAAGGCAAATTAATAAACCTTGAAACATTGCTGGAAAAAGAGCCGCTAGAAGGAAACCTTGGCATAGGGCATACCCGCTGGGCAACCCATGGTGTGCCCGAAGTCCGCAATGCTCACCCCCATCAAACAGAGAGTATTGCAGTGGTTCACAACGGCATTATTGAAAACCATCAACGCTTGCGAGAAATGCTTCAATCATCAGGCACGACTTTTGCCTCAGATACCGATAGCGAAACCATCCCTTGGCTTTGGCAGCAAGCATTGGAGGATGAAGCCAATCAAGAAAAAGCTTTTTTGAATACTTTAAACCAACTTGAAGGTGCATTTGCCATTGCAGGCATAAGAAATAACGAACAAAAGCTTTGGTTTGCAAGGCGTGGTAGCCCCCTTCTTTTAGCTCGAAGCCCAGATGGTGTATTTGTGGCATCCGATGCCTTGGCTGTTGGCGCTGTGGCTACAGAGGTATATTATCTCAAAGAAGGGCAATGGGGTTGGTCAGACCTTGAGCATGTACACATTTTTGATGCTCAAGGTAAAAAAGCTGAAGTGATGTGGGAGGCCATGCCTGAAATGGTCGCTGCCACTGAAAAAGGGCCATATAAGCATTATATGCTGAAAGAAATTCATGAGCAGCCGCGCGTATTTCTTGATATTTTACACGCTTATACCGATGGCTCACCTCATATTCATTTTCCCCAAGCTACATTTATCGAGACCGCACCCTTGCCTAGCCGTATCATCATGGTGGCATGCGGCACTTCTTATCATACTGCACTTACTGCACGATATTGGTTAGAGCGGTATTTAAAAATACCTGTTGAAGTGGATGTAGCATCTGAGTTTCGTTATCGTGACCCTGTCATCGCTGAAAACACATGGATGATTACCCTATCCCAATCCGGTGAAACGGCAGACACTTTGGAAGCCTTACGTTTATTCAAACGTCAAACACCCCAAAATAAGACGCTCGCCTTCTGTAATGTAAGCCATTCATCTTTGGTGCGAGAATCGGATGGGTTGATTGAATTGTATGCTGGTCCTGAAATTGGTGTCGCCTCCACCAAAGCTTTTACTGCTCAACTCTTAACGCTCGCTTTATTTTCGCTTAAACTAGCCCACCAATATAAAGCGATGGAAGGTCATGAGGTTCAACAACATATTCAGGCATTGTTTACAGCAGCCGATGGCGCAAAACAACTATTAGACACACCTGAACAATTTGATGCTTTAACCCCTTTGTTTGCCCAAGCCCATGGCTCATTATTTTTAGGCAGAGGCCCTTGTTATCCACTCGCATTAGAAGGCGCACTCAAACTTAAAGAAATATCTTATTTGCACGCTGAAGGTTATCCTGCTGGAGAAATGAAACATGGTCCTATTGCTTTAATTGATGAGCATTTACCTGTGATTGTTCTGGCACTTCGCCAATACCATTTGGATAAAGTCATTTCTAATCTTCATGAAGTCCAAGCCCGTGGTGCCAAGGTAATTTTGGTGACGGATATGGATAAAAAAGAGTGCCCAAACAATATCGATGCCTTGGTACATATTCCTGAAGGAGACTTCTTTAGTGCCCCACTCATGGTATCTATTCCCTTACAGTATTTGGCTTATAATGTAGCAAAAGCTAAGGGTACAGATGTTGACCAACCACGAAACCTTGCCAAATC
>JALUNK010000055.1 GCA_027055255.1 Ghiorsea sp. | reverse complement strand
GCCTTATGGCGAGAAAGATGCTGGTGATATCGTAAACCGCAGCCTCTATATCGCCAACACATTGATTCAACAGCATAAGATTAAAGCTTTGGTGGTGGCTTGTAATACAGCCACGGCGGTTGCCATTCATACATTGCGCGAACAATTGAATATTCCAGTGATTGGTATGGAGCCTGCCATCAAACCTGCCGTAGACGTTACAGAATCAGGTGTGGTGGGGGTGCTCGCCACGGAGAACACATTAAAAAGCGATAAGTTTTCTATTCTATTGGATACGCATCAGCATAAGGCAAGAATCATCACCCAACCTTGCTTTGGCTTGGTGGAAGCTATTGAGCAAGGTGAGCTGGAAAGTGAGTCAACTCGCCAGCTACTCTTAAAGTATGTGCAGCCGATGTTGGATGAAGCTGTGGATACGATTGTGTTGGGATGCACGCATTACCCGCTTATTGAACCCTTGTTGCGTAAGCTGGTGGGGGAGCAAGTGCATATCATGAGTACGGGTGTTGCAGTGGCTAAACAATTGAAGAGCCAGCTACAAAGCATGGATACAAGAACTGAGGGTGCAGCCTTGTTTTATACATCAGGTGATACAGCTAAAGTTGGAGACTTGGCGAGTAAGTTTCTCAATCACAAAGTAGACTTTCAAGGGCTGGGTGTGTAAAAAGGGCGTATGGGCAAGTTTATTACATTTGAAGGTGGAGATGGTAGCGGCAAAACCACGCAACTATTACGCACCGTGGATTGGCTAAAAAGCCAAGGTCAAGACGTGTTGCAAACGTTTGAGCCAGGGGATTCGCCTTTGGGCAAAGAAATCCGCCCTTTGTTATTATCGGGTGAACACGTACCTGTACCTGCTGCGGAATTATTACTCTTTTTAGCAGATAGAGCACAGCACGTAGAGACTGTTATCAAACCTGCATTAGAAACAGGTAAGTGGGTGGTGTGTGATAGATATACCGACTCAACCTTAGCTTATCAGCTTGCAGGCAGAGCCTTGCAAGATACACCACAACTACGTGATATGTTGAAATGGGCAGAGTGTGGGTGTGAGCCTGATGTGACAATTTGGTTGGATTTATCTGTGGAAGATGCAGCAATTCGCATGGCTTCGCGTCAAGCTGGTGGTGAAGCTGCCAACCGCTTGGATGAGGAAAAAACATCATTTCACCAAGCCGTATATCAAGCCTTTGATAGCATACAAAAAGACAATTCTCAGCGCGTAAAACGCATTGATGCAAGGCAAAGCATAGAAGATGTGCAAGCTGATATTCAAGCAGTGTTGCAAAATCTATGAATAAAATCTTGGGTCATGAGCATGTGCGAACTGCATTTGGTCTAGCTTTGCAAGGTGAGCGTTTACATCATGCATGGCTGCTTTATGGCGTAAAAGGTATAGGTAAAGCAAGTTTGGCGGAACAACTTGCAGCATTGTTTTTATGTGAAAGCCCTGATATGCAAAACCGTCAAGCTTGTGGGCAATGCCACTCATGCGCCATGTTTCATGCGGGTTCACACCCTGATGTTTCAAAAGTTGAACGTTTGTATGACAGTAAAAAGAAGAAGTTTAATCGGGATATTAACATTGCGCAAACTAGAGAAGCCTTGGATTTTTTAGCTTTGAGTGGTTTAAAAAGTAAACGCCGTGTGTTGATGGTTGATGGCGCAGATTTAATGAACAATCAAGCTGCCAACGCTTTGCTTAAAGGTTTGGAAGAGCCGACTGAAGGTAGTTTGCTACTTATTGTATGCCATGATTTGATGCGTTTGCCTGCCACCATTCGTTCGCGCTGTATGATGCAAGCATGTAGCCCGCTTAATAAGGCAGATATGACGCAAGTGTTGGCGCAGCAAGGGCTAGATGAACAACTTGTGCCGCTGACAACAGATTTAGGGCAAGGAAGCCCTGGGCGGGTTGCATCATTGTTGGATGGGCAACATGCTCAAGCTTTGCGAGCATGGCAAGACATGCTTACCGACTTGCAACATTCCGATATTGGTTTGATGCGTAAGTGGTTGGATAAACATGTGAAAGATATCCCACACGACTTAATTGCCAATATGGTATTGAGTGCGGTGCAAAGCGATTTGCAGGAAGCGCAAAGCTGGCAGAAATCTAGCACTGTTTATGATGCTTTGGTGTCAGTGGCTTCGTGGCCAAAAGAGGTGGTTCGACACACTTTGCGCCCTGCGCCAGCTTTGTTGGCATACATTTTACAGTTGCGGAGTGCCTTGAAAATAAGGGTTTAGGTTAAGTTTAAAGTTTTTTCTTGTGTTTTTTATGCCTTGCCGCTATAAATCGCCGCCCTTAGTAAGGGTTGGCTTTGAAAAAGGTCATTTATAGGAGTTTAAAGTGAAAGCAGAAATTCACCCAGAATATCATGTTTCTAAAGTGACTTGTTCATGTGGCAACGCTTTTGAAACACGCTCTACCAAGGGCGATTTACAAGTGGAAATTTGCTCCGCATGTCATCCATTCTACACTGGTAAACAGAAGATTGTAGATACGGAAGGTCGCGTTGAGCGCTTCTACAAAAAATATGGCAAAAAGCCTGCGAAAGCTGCTTAAGCCCGAAGTCGGAGAGCCAGAAATATGTATGCTGTAATTAAAACAGGTGGTAAACAATACCGCGTTGCTGAAGGTGATGTTGTTCGCATTGAAAAGTTGAACGCAGACATTGGAAGTGAAGTAACATTCGATGAAGTTTTGATGGTTGGCGAAGGCGCTAAAATCAAAGCTGGGAAAGATGCTGCGAAAGCGAAAGTGACAGGTGTGATTACTGAAGCTGGCCGCGGACAAAAAATTGTAATTTTCAAAAAGCGTAGGCGTAAAAACTACCGTTTGACTAAAGGTCATCGCCAGTCTTTTACTGCAGTTCGCATTGCGAAGATTGGTTAAGGAGATAACTCATGGCACATAAGAAAGCAGGTGGCTCCACGAATAACGGACGCGATTCAAATTCCAAACGCCTTGGCGTGAAGAAATATGGCGGCGAAGTTGTTGTTGCTGGTAATATCATTGTTCGCCAACGCGGCAAAAAAATTCGTCCGGGTGACAACGTAGGTCTTGGTAAAGACTTTACATTGTTCGCACTAACTGATGGAAACATTGAATACTTCAAACGCGCTGGTCGTACTACGGTTCGTGTTGTAAGCTAATCGCTGCAAATATTGAGATGTTTTAAGGGGTGCTGAAAAGCGCCCCTTTTTTTTGTTGGTGCAACTTGTATGATACGTTGGCTAGGAACTATGGGATTGAAAAGATATGCGATTTATTGATGAAGTAAGAGTTGAAGTTCGAGCGGGTAATGGTGGTGGTGGCGCGTCTTCATTTCGTCGTGAGAAATATATCCCTAAAGGTGGCCCTGATGGTGGTGATGGTGGGCGTGGTGCACATG
>JALUNK010000054.1 GCA_027055255.1 Ghiorsea sp. | reverse complement strand
GAAGTATCGCAACTGCCTGCAGGTTGTTATGCGATTGCCAAAGCAGGGCAACCTTTACAAATCCGCCGTTATTTTTTCCTACCCGAGCCAGACCAGCCGCTCGATTTAACGGCAGATGAAATCAAACCTGAAGTCAAATCCATGTTGGTCAAATCCATCACCAGCAAAACTGTGTCGGATAAACCTTTGGCTGTATTTTTATCAGGTGGTGTGGACTCATCGCTGATTGCTGGGGTGTTGAGAAAGGACGCGGAGCAGGATGTACATAGCTTTTGTGTTCGTTTCATGGATGCGCCCAAAGATTATGATGAGAGTGTGTATGCCAAACAAGTTGCCGACCATTTAGGCACACAACATCAAACCTTGGAAGTGAATGCCACAGCGCATCAAGCTTTGGATGATTTGGCAACAGCATTTGATATGCCAGTCACCAATTCCGCAGCTCTGCCCACCTATTTGATTAGCCGCGAAGCTAAGAAATATGTAGATGTGGCATTATCGGGCGTGGGTGGCGATGAATTGTTTGGTGGTTACCCGCGATACTTGGGCTTGAAATGGCATGAGAAGTTGCAAGGGCTTCCTGCAAGGCATGTAGCGCTTAAACTATTGGAAACCTTGGGTGATAGTGCATCTAGCCGCAATTTAAGAGGCAGGATGCGCCGTTTTTTGCAAGGTCTGGATGATTCGCCTGCGGACGCTTATCACCGTTGGACCTCGACTACGGATGCTGCGTGGTCGGATATGTTTGTAGGTATGCAACTGACGCAGCCTGAGCATGCTTGGAAAAATGCATCGCAAGTGGCTGGTGGGCTTCAAGGTCTGATGCAAAGTTATGGTACAGTGAATGGTGCGATGATTGATGATGTGATTCATTATGTGGGTGATGATTTATTGGCAGTGGGCGACCGCATGAGTATGGCCAATGCCTTGGAATTACGCGCACCATTATTGGATGCGGGGCTATTTTCATTCATGGCGACCTTGGATGATAGTTGGAAGGTGCAAGGTTTACCGTGGCAAGAAAAGCTGAAAGTATTGCTCAAAGAAATTACTTGCGATTATCTGCCCAAAGAAATGGTTTATCGTCCTAAACAAGGCTTTATGGCGCCTATCAAACATTGGATGCGTGCAGACTTCAAGGATGATATTGAAACTATGATAGCCGATAAACCGCTTGGTGGTTTGGTGCGTGAATCCTTTGTGCAGGAGCAGTGGCAACGCCATCAGAAAGGCGAAGATAAATCGGATATACTTTGGGGTTTGTTGCTGATGAACAGATGGATGCAACAGCATGGGTGGAAATTTTGAGTAAACGTGTATTGATGGTTACCGATGTATCGGCGGAAACTGTTCATGGTGGAGCAGAGCGTATGCTTTATCACCATCTGCGGGCATTGGTGGATGCAGGTTATGAAGTGACCGTGCTGACGCGGCAGCCTACACCTGATGCAGAGGTGTGTATTGAGCTACCACAGTTTGGCATTCAGGAATTTCGTTTCCCATTTTCAGGCGACAAGGGATATAAAGGTTTAAAAGAATTAAAATCAGCTGCCAAACAATGGTGGAAACATCATCAGGATGAATTTGATGTGGTGGTGAGCGAGCAGCCATTTGTGATGTGGGCATTGCTTAAAGCAGGTTGCAAGTTGCCACGATTGCAAGTCTGTTTTTCCTTTGCCTTTGAAGAATATGAAACACGCCATGCTTTGGATATGACATGGAAACATAAGTTGGCAATCACTGCTATGCGCAAGCTAGAAGCGAAAGTCTATCAATCGGCAGATAATCTCATGGGATTGAGTAAATTTACTCAAGATAGGATGACACATTTTTTTGGCGTACCTAGGCAAGAATGTGCGATTAATCCTGCTGCGGCAGACAAGGTTGAGTCCAAAGAAGGGCAAGGGTTAAAGATTGAACAGCGTGATACCATTCGTGAGGAGCTGGGCTGGAACAAACCAGTTGTCACGACCTTACGAAATCTAGTGCCGCGCACGGGTGTGGACCTGTTGATTCAAGCTGCTGCAATCGTAAAAAAAACACGCCCTGATGTGAAGTTTGTAATTATGGGTGATGGTGTGCTTAAAGACGCCATGCAAAAGCTTGCAGCTGATTTGGGTGTGTCCGATATGATTGAGTTTGTAGGTTTTTTACCTGAAGAAGATGTGCAGAAACGATTGCTGGCAACTGATGTTTTTGTACTTCCTACCCGCGGTTTGGAAGGTTTTGGTTTGGTTACTTTGGAAGCCAATGCTTGGGGTACACCTGTGCTTGCCACACCGATTTCTGCAAATAAAGAGCTTGTGCCAACGATTATACATAATCAATTGGCAGATAATGTATCGCCTTTAGCCCTTGCAGAAAAAATCATTTGGATGGCTGATAATCCACTGGGGCAAGAGCAGCGATTACGCACTCAACACGATGCCTTTCGACAATACAATTGGCAGAAACATGACCAAATATTTCTACAAATGGTGGAATCTCTGGCTGAGGGTGGCGCATGAAAATTTTGCACCTGATTACACGTATGGACGGTGGTGGTTCGGCGGTTAACACTCTAATTACGGCGACAAAACAAGCTGAATCAAGTCATGATGTGTTACTAGCTTTTGGTCCGAGTCAAGATTCTAAGATGACTGAACAAGAGCAAAATCAAGTGGATACAGGTTTACAAGCTTTTGAGGATTTGGGTGGCAAGGTTGAGGTGTTAGCCAACTTGCAGCGAGAAGTGGGGCTACATGATAAACGTGCAGTCAAAGATATTCGTGCATTGGGCTTGGATGCTTTTGATATTGTGCATACGCATACCTCTAAGGCAGGTGCGCTGGGAAGATATGCGGCAGATGGGAAAAATGTGAAGGTGGTGCACACACCACACGGTCATATTTTTCATGGTTATTTTGGTGAACTGAAAACCAAAGTATTTCTCAAGGTGGAGCGGTATTTAGCCAAGAAAACGGATGTATTGATTGCCTTAACCCAAGCAGAGCGAGATGATCATTTGGCTTTGGGTATTGGTCGTAAAGAGCAGTGGCGAGTTGTACCCAGTGGGGTGGATGTGGAAGCGATTGCTGAGTGGGTGTGGGAACACCCTGTCTCGGATTCGCATAAACCTTGGGATACGGTATCCGTGGGTAGGTTAGTACCTATCAAAGGTATGGAACGATTGATTGAAGCATGGGCTTTGGTGGCGCAAAAGAGACCAGATGCCAAACTGGCATTGGTGGGTGATGGTGAGGAAAAACGTAGTTTAGAAAAATTAGCATCGCGCTTAAACATTATTCCTAATGTTGAATTTATTGGTTGGGCTGATCCATTACCTGAACTTGTTAAAGCCAAGTCATTTGCATTATTGTCACACAATGAAGGTATGGGCAGAGCTGTGGTGGAAGCCATGGCAGCAGGACTTCCCTGTGTGGTGTCGGATGTGTGTGGCTT
>JALUNK010000053.1 GCA_027055255.1 Ghiorsea sp. | reverse complement strand
CATGCCTGAACCAACATCAGTAGAAAACAGCTACCGTTTTGTAAAAAGTTTACTCACCCGCTTACTCAAAAGTTTACCTCAAGAGAGCCAACGTCTGATGCATGATATTTTAACGGAACAAAAAAGAAAGTTTGGTAAAATTCAATCCTTTGCTGCCTTTTTGTCTGACATGCTCAACCAACACCCTAAAGATGGGAAGATTATTCAAAAACTATTACGACCGCTGCATATTAACCTTATCGTTAACCAAGTCATTGACCCTTCAGACATTAAACTGGGTGAAGCCATGCAAGTCATTTTTCAAAAGTATTTTGCACTGCATTTAAACCTTTTGGGTAGCCTGCATCATGATACGCATGTGATTCAGGCGCTTAAGCAAAGACAATCCTATTTTCAGTTGTTCCCTCAGTCTCGCAATGCTACGTGTTTGCATCGTATTGCTGAACAACTCATCAAGAAACATACTTTAGACACTCGCCTTGAACACCCAGAATATGCGCACACAAAATAATTATTATGAAATACTCAACGCTTCGCCTGAAGCCTCTGCTTTAGGCATTGTTAAAGCATACCGAGAAATTAAACTTATTTTTCAAGCGAACTCGCTTGCCGCTTACTCTTTATACAGCCAAGAAGAGCTCGAAATGATTCATCAACGCATTGAAGAAGCATATGCTGTGTTATCCAATAGTGATGCAAGGCGTGAATATAATAAAAAACTAGAATATTCCACAACATCAAATAAAAAAAGTGCATCCAAAAAAATATCTGAGCCAAAAGATGAACCTCTGCTAACGGTTAAAATAATCTCAACACCTGAAAAAGTACATGGCAAGGTATTGCGTAAAATTCGCAAACAGCAAGACCTTAGTCTTAATCAAATTGCGGCAAAAACTAATATTCCTAAAGCCTATCTAAAAGCTCTAGAGACCCAAGATATTTCCATCCTACCTGGAAGGTTTTATCTCAAAAGTTATTTCAAACAATACGTGACATGTCTTGGTTTAAATCCGACTGAAGCTTGGAAGAAGTATAAGTTGCAGCTAAAAGACTAGAGAATCATCCTAATGTTTATTAGACTGCGCCAACTTTCATTTCAGGTGGTCTTTATGGACATTAACGTACAAAAAATTGCAAACCTTTCTCGTATTCGGTTAACTGATAGCGAAGCAACTGAACTTGCTCCCCAACTTTCCAGCATTATGGGTTATATTGATAAGCTAGGTGAGGTAAACACTGATGGTGTGAGCCCGACTGCGCACCCACATGATGTAGCCATGCCACAACGCCCTGATGTAGTGACCAACCCCAATCGCCGCGATGCTCTGCAACAACCTGCACCACGTACGGAATCAGGGCTTTATGTTGTACCTAAAGTGATTGAATAATCATCTCATTTCCTCCTAAAACCAATTTATTCTTAAGGATATACCATGCCATTTCGTTCGCTCAGTAACATTCAAGATCAACTCAATACAGGCTCAACAACAGCGGTTGAAGTTGCCCAACTTTATTTGGATCGTATTGCCCAATACAACGACACTTTAAATGCCTTTGTCTTCATTGACCCTGAACATGTCTTGGCACAAGCAGAAGCATCTGATGCTTATCGCGCCGAACATGGTGCGCGCCCACTTGAAGGTTTACCCATTGCCATTAAAGATATTTTCTGCACACAAAATGGACCAACCCGTTGTTGTTCCAATATTCTTGAAGGCTTTGAAGCGCCTTATGATGCCCATGTCATTACTCGCCTTAAAGAAGCAGGAGCAGTGCTTGTCGGCAAAACAAACATGGACGAATTTGCCATGGGATCATCCAATGAGACATCAGCTTTTGGTGGGGTACAAAACCCTTGGAATACTGATTGTATTCCTGGTGGTTCATCAGGCGGCTCTGCATCGGCGGTGGCTGCGGGTTTAACCCCTGCTGCACTAGGTACAGATACAGGTGGTTCAATTCGTCAACCCGCCGCACTTACAGGTTTGGTGGGATTAAAACCAACTTACGGGCGTGTATCACGCCGTGGTATTATTGCTTTTGCATCATCACTGGATCAAGCGGGGCCTATGACGCGCACAGTCAAAGATACTGCCATGCTAACATCTGTGATGGTTGGGCATGATGCAGGGGATGCAACATCCGTTGCTGATGCACCAAACTTTGATTGGCTAAAAGCCTGTGAAAATAAAGATATGAAAGGTTTACGCATTGGTAAACCCAAAGAATATTTTATTGATGGTATGCATACTGAAGTTCGCGCTCAAGTGGAAGCTGCATTGAAAAAATGCGAAGAGCTTGGCGCTGAAATCGTGGATATTTCACTACCACACACTGAATATGCCGTGGCAGCTTATTATGTCATTGCGCCATCCGAAGCATCGACCAACTTATCGCGTTATGATGCAGTTAGGTTTGGTCATCGCTGTGACAAGCCTGAAGACTTGGAAGATATGTATGCACGCTCACGTGATGAAGGGTTTGGCGCTGAGGTTAAGCGTCGTATTCTAACGGGTACATTCGCCCTTTCATCAGGTTATTACGATGCGTATTATTTGAAAGCACAACAGGTTCGCACCCTTATTATCAACGACTTCAAACAAGCCTTTGAACAAGTGGATGTGATTGCGACACCCACCAGCCCAATCCCTGCATTTAAGTCAGGAGAGAAAACAGATGACCCATTAACCATGTATTTATCAGACATTTTCACCATTGCTGTGAACTTGGCTGGTTTACCTGGTTTATCACAACCTTGCGGGTTCGCTGAAGACTTACCTGTTGGTCTGCAATGGATTGCCCCAGCATGGCAAGAAGATAAAATTTTGAATGCAGCTTCTGCTTATGAAAACGCAACGGACTGGCATACCAAGTCGCCAGTTAAATTTGGGGGTGCAGCATGAGCTGGGAAGTTGTTATCGGATTAGAAGTTCATTGCCAAATCAATACCAAAACCAAAGCATTTTGTGGTTGTTCCACAGAGTTTGGTGCTGAGCCAAACTCACAAACTTGTCCCGTATGTTTGGGTATGCCGGGGCAATTACCTGTGCTTAATGATGTGGCTGCAAAGAAAACCATTCTCACAGGTTTAGCCATCAATGCAGATATCAATTTAGAATCCAAGTTTGACCGAAAAAACTACTTTTACCCTGACCTTCCCAAAGGTTATCAAATCTCGCAGTTTACTGTGCCTGTGGTTGAGGGCGGCTACATTGACATCCCCACCAAAGATGGTGAAAAACGTCTTGGTGTGACCCGTATTCACATGGAAGAAGATGCAGGTAAATCCATGCATGAGGGTTTGGATGCGGTATCCCATATCGACTTAAACCGCTCAGGTATTCCGCTCATGGAAATTGTATCTGAGCCTGATATGCGCTCTGCTGATGAAGCCATTGCTTATTTGAAACAACTGCATCAAATCATCAAGTTTCTTGGCGTGT
>JALUNK010000052.1 GCA_027055255.1 Ghiorsea sp. | reverse complement strand
CTTCAATTTTGGTATTAATTAAATCTTTTTGTTTGTCGGACAAGCCTTGTTTAAAAAAGTTCTCTTCCAACCAAGTTAAGTTAATTCCCATGTTCAAACTCCCTAAATTTATATATCGGCTAAAACATTAGACGAGAAATTTTATTTCAGCAAGTTTAATACATTCGCTGTGCAGAAAAGTTAGCTAGGTCACACAATAGTTGTTTGATGTGTTGGTTTTCCACATTAGGCAATAAGTTGATGGCACGTTTAGCATAAACTTGTGCTTTTTCTATGGCATATTCCGTGCCGCCATGCTGTAGTACACGGTCACGCACCCATTCACGGTCACCATCATGGTATGGGTTTTCGTCGCGTTCAGCAATCGTATGCACGCGTTCTCTAAGCTCTGTATCTTGTTGCATGGCATAAATGAGTGGTAATGTAATCTTACCTTCTTCTAGATCATGACCTACAGGTTTACCCGCAGCTTTTTCATCCGACAAATAATCCAAAGCATCATCCATCAACTGGAATGCGACACCCAAACACATGCCGTATTCGGCCATGTCTTTGATGATTTGTGGTGATTGTCCGCTGACATGTGCACCAACTTCAGCAGCAGCAGAAAACAGAATGGCTGTTTTACGCTCAATAACTTCTAAACATTCTTCTTCTGTCATTTCTAAATGGAAAGTACGAGATAATTGTAAGACTTCACCTTCAGCCAAAGCATTGGTTACATCAGACATCAGTTTAAGCATGCCCATGTCATCGTCTTTAACTAACATTTGGAACGAGCGGGAGAATAAGTAATCGCCCACCAATACACTAGCTTGGTTACCCCAAACGGCATTGGCAGAGGGATTACTGCGTCTAAAATCAGAAGAATCCACCACATCATCATGCAGCAATGAGGCAGTATGAATAAATTCCACCACCACGGATAATGGGATATGTCTATCGCCTTTATAATCAAACATTTTGGCAATCAGCAGGCAAAGCAATGGGCGTAAGCGTTTGCCGCCACTATTAATAATATAGTGGCCAATAGCTGGAATCATTGCAATATCAGACTGAAGGTTATCGTGGATGCAATCATTCACGCGTTTCATATCATCGGTGCAGAGTTTGATAGCTTGATTTAAAGGGTTATCGTTTTTCACGGGCTGAAAGCGTAAAGGCTTAGGGTGCAACGTCAATCATTTGTGATATTTAACCATGCATCCGACAAGGTTTGCTGTGCACAGGCAATGATAGGGCAGCTCAATTGTGACTTGGCAAAGGGATGATTGCCTACGAAATCAGTCACCACACATTTACTCTCTTCTGCCAATAGTAATCCCGCTGCATAATCCCAAAGTTTTTGCCCACCATGCACGATAAACTGACCACGTCCTGCAGCAAGCCATGCCCATTCTAGGGCGCATGTGCCAAGGTTGCGTTGGCTGCGGTATAATTTTTTAGTCGCGAGTGTAGTCGCAAGGTTGGGCTGTAAACGTTTGAAATCCACAAACCCTACACTGTCCTTTAATCGTTTATCTGTTGATATAGGGGTAAAAGGTTTACCATTAATCCATAAACCACTGCCTCGATAAGCAGAAAACATTTCATCGCGGACTGGGTCATAAATACAGGCTAATATGGGTTTCCCATGTTCAATCAGCCCGATAGACACTGCAAATAAAGGCATAGGTGTCGTAAAGTTCCCCGTACCATCAAGTGGGTCAACGCACCAAAACTGGTTGCCATTGTTTAGGGCTAACAACTGTTCTTCTGTGCTCATTTCCTCACCCAAGAAACCAATGCTTGGATCAAGTTTATGGAGAGATTTTTGGATAAAGGCTTGTGCCTTTTCATCGGTTTCAGTAACGATAGATCCATCATCTTTTTTGGTTTGCATTGAAAGCTGGCTATCAAATGCAGGCAATAAAATGTTTTGCCCTGTTTGTTTGGCAATGGTTTCGACCTGCTTGAGTAGATTTAACATAATGACTTCCATGCCTCGACGGGGACTTTTCGTGCTTTACCAAAGCCACCCACCCAATGTACGGTATCCACTTGGATGCGATACAATGTAAAATCGGAAAATGAAAACAAAAGCTTAGCATCAGGTATGTGTTGTACATAAACTTGTTGATACATGGTCTGTTCAGCTTGAGGAACGGGCTCAATTTTTCCTGTAAAACCAATGCGAGCAAGTGCAAGAGGAGAACTGTCCGCTGTTTCTGGGGCGCAAATCATCAGCCCAACATTTTGATTGCCCTGAATGTTCTTGCTGTGTTTGGCTAGGCCTGAAAGGTGGAGCACAATATCACCATTGAGCACGGCATATGGGCACATGGATGTTTCAGGTGTGTGTTCGCCCACGGTGCTTAAAAAAGCAATGTGCGTGTTTGCCAATAAGGTTTGAATATCTATCTGCCAGTCGTGATCCATACGGCGTAAGTTAATAGATGAAACGCTTAAGGTCACGAAGGTATAAATTATTGTTCATTTCTTTGCCAACAAAGAAACGAACCAAAGAAATTGCCCTTTATAAGCTGCTTTACCCTCCATCTTGCTATTGAAGCGGGGCGAAAAGTTTTTTCGCTATTCCCTTTTTCAATAGCAAGGCTTCGGCGCAGCTTAACAAAGGGAGTTGCTGTCGCTTCGACCGCTGTAGACAACTTGGTATGACCAGAAAATGCATTAGATGACATTTTATTGCATTAAATGCAAAGTGCAGCCATGCAACAATGGTTTGAGCACATGTGGTGGAATAAGCGTCGTAAACCAAATATGGGTTGGCGTTTGTTGTCGCGTGTGTATGCCAAGTTGATGCAGTATGACCAAAATAAACGCTTTCAAACTCAAGTCTGCCCACCCATTCCTATGATTTCTGTTGGTAATATCACGGTCGGAGGAAGTGGAAAAACACCCTTTGTGGTATGGCTTGCAGGTGAACTAAAAGCCCAAGGTTTTAAACCCGTATTATTATCCCGAGGCGATGGGGCGAATAATCAAGAGCCCCATGTCGTTTCTCCCTATTCAAAAGCACATGAAGTAGGCGATGAAGCCGTTCTTTTGTATAGACTTAGTGGTTGCCCAGTGATTGCAGGGCGAGATAGAATCAAGGGTGCAGAAATGGCTGCGGAATATGGAGATGTGTTGATTTTGGATGATGGTTTTCAATATAGGCAACTGCATAGGGTGTGCGATATTGTATTGATTCCCAAAGAAGGGGTGGGCAATGGTTGTTTGCTACCTGCGGGGCCATTAAGAGAGCCTGTTTCTGCACTATCCAGAGCGCATATTATTGTGCGAACGGGTCATGGTGAATTTGAACCGTTAACGAAAACTAAAGAATGGGGTTGGTCAGCAACCAGCAGCGGTATTAGTGATTGGATGGGTGTGTGGGATATGCCTCTTGAAGCGGGTAGGGAAGTCGAATTGGTGACTTCCATTGCTAGACCTCGCCGCGCACGGAATGATTTGGAAGGTTTGGGTTTTGAAGTAAAAGGCCATCATATCTTTGAAGACCATCACAAATATACGAGTGAAGATGTCACTAAGTTATTAAAAGGTAATAAAACCATTGTCACCACAGGTAAAGATGCAGTAAAACTTTTGCCACTTTGGGATAGCAGTAAACCACTTTGGGTGCTTGAGCAAAAGGCTTTTGCGGAAGATAAATTAACTACGGATATTCTTCGATATATCGTTGAGTAGGCCATGTAGGCTCAAGTGTAAGCAAAAGAAGGCTTTACCTTCATTTCTTTGCCACCAAAGAAACGAAGCAAAGAAAGTGCCCCCTAAATAGCTGCGTATATCCTCCCAAGCCTTGTAAGTCAGGCGCAAAATAAGTGAATTTTGCTTCATCCTTTCTTACAACGCTTGTTTCGGCACAGCTATAGCAGGGGAAAACACGTCATTCCCGCGTAGGCGGGAGCAAAGCAACGACCATAGGGACATTAAGCTACCATCTTTTCTTCGTGCCCTTCGTGTGCTTCGTGGTTCATTTATATTTCCTGTGCCCTCTGTGTCTCTGTGTCTCTGTGTCTCTGTGTCTCTGTGTCTCTGTGTCTCTGTGTCTCTGTGGTTTATGCCGCAGCATGGCGGAGTGGAGAAATCTATGAGACGATTCCAGCTGATTGGCATGACATAAAGATGCTTCGACTATGCTCAGCATGACAGCTATTCCCTTGTGTCTTTCGTGTTCTTCGTGGTGAAAATATAAAACCACGCTAAGCTTGAGCTGTGCAGGGAAAAGGATGGTTTTATGCAAACAATTTCAAGCATTGATTTGGCGATTATCGCAATTTATATCGTGGGAACGACTGCGTTTGGGGCATGGTTTGTCAAACGCAGTGGGGATATGAAAGGGTTTACCTTGGCAGGTAAAATGATTCCAGGATGGGCGATTGGTTTGTCGCTGATGGCAACGTATTTGAGCAGCATTAGTTTTTTGGCGAACCCTGGAAAAAGTTATGCCTCAGACTGGCGACCGTTTGTTTTTTCTTTAACCTTGCCTATTGCCATTTGGATTGCTGCGAAATGGTTTATCCCTTTGTATCGCAATCATGTGCAAACCACGGCTTATGAATATTTAGAAAATCGATTTTCGCTTTGGGCGCGGCTTTATATGGGTGTGGCGTATGTGTTGTTGCAAGTTGGGCGCTTTGCTGTGGTATTGTATTTAACGGCACTGGCATTGGCTGCACTGTTGGGTGTGGATATTAAGGCGCTTATCTTGGCATTGGGTGCATTGACCATTATTTATACATTGCTGGGTGGTTTTGCGGCGGTGATTTGGACAGATGTGGTACAATCCGTGGTGTTGTTCTTTGGCGGGCTATTATGTTTATTTTTACTTATCAGTAATATGGATGGTGGATTTGAGCAGTTGAGTGCGGTGGCTAATCGAGAGCATAAGTTTGACCTTGGCAGTATGGACTTTGATTTAGTGATTCAAGGGTTTTGGGTTATCTTTATATTCGGCATTGTGGAAAACCTGAAAAACTTTTCGGTTGACCAAAACTATGTGCAGCGGTTTTTATCTGCGCCCTCAGAACATGAAGCGAAAAAAGCATTGTGGTTGGGCGGTTTATTGTATATCCCAATTTCGGCATTGTTCTTCATGATTGGTACGGCGCTGTTTGTGTATTATCTTAAGATGCCACCTGATGATTTGCCAACCAAGACAGACCAAATATTTCCTTATTTTATTGTGCATGAATTGCCAACGGGCCTTGTGGGGATTGTGATTGCAGGTGTGTTGGCAGCAGGCATGAGTACATTGGATTCATCGCTGAATAGCTCGGCAACGGTGGTGACCATTGATTTTTACAAGCGTGTGTTCAATGCAGATGCGGATGATGCAGCACAACTGCGTATGATTCGTATGGCAACGGCTGTGATTGGTGTGTTGGCGACATTGGTAAGTCTTGTGATGATTAATGCTAAAACTGCATTGGATGTGTGGTGGCAGATTTCAGCAATCTTTGGTGGGGGTATGCTGGGTTTATTTTTGTCTGCGTTGTTACTACCTAAACTGACATCCAAACAAGCAATGATAGCTACAGCTTTGGGTGTCATTTTTGTAGCATGGGCAAGTGCTGCGAAGTTTGGCGTTGAAATGGATTTAACGTTCCCACTACATACCATGATGATTGGTGTGGTTGGCACATTACTTATTATGGTTTCAGCCTTTGTCTTGCAACTTGTCAGTTATGAAAAAGATTAAGGTCGGCAAGGTTCGTGTGGCAGATATCAAGGTGCGCAAAAAGCTTGCGCCACCCACCCAAGTGCAGAAATCACCCAAGGACTACGATAGGAAAAAGTTGAAATTGTTGTTGCGTAAAGGTTTGCAAGATTGACGTGATAAATGTGCTTAACGCATCTTTAAAACTCGGTTAAGCTTACGCCATGCCAGCCGAGGAAACCTCCCAAACATACGATAACCCCTTTGTTCATTTGCATACGCATTCGGATTATTCCATGCAACGCAGTACGGCTAAGGTGAAAAAGATGTTGGATTTGGCGGCTGAACATGGTCAACCTGCCATTGCTTTAACGGATTATGGTAACTTGTATGGTGCCATTGAATTTTATTCTCAAGCCATGAGTCGTGGTATTAAGCCGATTTTGGGTTGTGAGTTTAACCTTTGTCCAACCATTCAAGAAAAAGTAAGTGAAGGGCCGCGCCGACCAGATTTCCCAACCATTGTTTTGCTCGCTAGAAATAATAAAGGTTGGCATAACCTTATTAAGCTCACTTCAATTGCATCACTTGAAGGCTATTATTATGAGCCGCGCATTGATAAAGATTTATTACGCCAATATAGCGAAGGTGTGATTGCACTATCATCGGGCTGGGGTGGTGATATCGAACGGGCATTACGCCGTGGTGACGTAGAAGCTGCGAAAGCTTTGGCAGAAGTATACAAAGATATTTTTGAAGAAGATAGTTTCTTTCTTGAGTTGCAACGCCTGAATTATAAAGGGCAAGAAGATGTGAACCAAGCTGTGATTGCCTTGGCACATGATACGCATTTACCCCTGGTTGCAAGTAACCATGTGCATTTCCTCAAAGAAGAAGAACAGCAAGCATTTAAAGTGCTCACAGCGATGCGTGATAACGCAACTTTGGATGCCGATGATTTAAATGGGTTGAGTGATGCGCGTTATTTAAAATCTTCACAAGAGATGAATAGGCTTTTTGAGGATGTACCCGAAGCTTTGGAAAATACGCTGGTGATTGCGCAATCATGCAATGTGGAGCTTGAGTTTTATAACTGGCAAATGCCCGACTTCCAAACACCTGATGGTTCAGATTTAAATGAGTATATTCAAACATTGTCGGCGCAAGGTTTGGATAAACGTTGGAAAGTGATATTACAAGGCACACCCGATGCCGATAGAGCGGTTTATGATGCAAGGCTCAAATTTGAATTAGATATCATTATTCAGATGGGATTCCCGGGTTACTTTTTAATTGTGTCTGATTTTATTATTTGGGGTAAAAATCAAGGTATCCCAGTGGGACCTGGGCGTGGTTCGGGTGCGGGTTCCTTGGTCGCTTATGTGCTTGAAGTGACTGATCTAGACCCCATTAAATACGGGCTTCTTTTTGAACGGTTCTTGAATCCAGAACGTATTTCTATGCCTGACTTTGATATTGATTTTTGCCGCGACCGCCGTGGTGAAGTGATTGATTATGTTACGCATAAATATGGGGCAGATAAAGTAGCACAAATTATCACCTTTGGCGCGATGAAGGCTAAGGCTGTTATTCGTGATGTTGGGCGCGTTTTAGGTATGGATTTGAGCAAGGTAAACACTATTGCCAAACTCATCTCAACTGATTTGGGTATCACTTTAGAAAAAGCTTTGGAGCTTGAACCTAAGCTTGAAACGATGCGTGAAGAAGACAATGAAGTGCAAGCTTTGTTTGATTTGGCACTCAAGCTTGAAGGTATGAATCGTAACATAGGTAAACATGCTGCGGGTGTGATTATTGGGCGTTGGGGTTTGGCTGAAACAGCACCGCTTAACCGTGACCCTAAAGGTGGTGACCTTGCAAGCAAAAGCCCTGTGGTGCAATGGGATATGGGTAGTGCTGAAAAAACAGGGTTAATTAAGTTCGATTTTTTGGGCCTCAAAACATTAACCGTGGTGGACTTGGCAGTACGTTTGGTGCGAGAAACCACCCATGCTGATTTTGATATTAATACGATTCCTATGGATGATACGGCAAGTTTTGAACTGATGCAAAGCGGACATACCGCTGCGGTATTCCAAATTGAATCCCAAGGCATGCGCGAACTATTGGTCAAGTTGTTGCCTGATTGCTTTGAAGATGTGATTGCCTTGGTGGCGCTCTATCGCCCAGGGCCTTTGGAATCAGGCATGGTGGATACCTATGTTGAATGTAAACATGGTCGCCAAGACATTGCATATGCTTTGCCACAATTGGAACCCATCCTTAAAGAAACGAATGGTGTGATTTTATATCAAGAGCAAGTGATGAAGATTGCACAGGTGCTTGCGGGCTACACGCTTGGGCAAGCCGATATGCTGCGCCGAGCCATGGGTAAGAAAAAACCTGAGGAAATGCAGAAGCAGCGTGAAATCTTTATGCAAGGCGCAGAGAAGAATGGACATAATCCTGCCAAGGCTGAACAAATATTTGATTTGATGGAAAAATTTGCGGGTTATGGTTTTAATAAATCGCATTCTGCAGCTTATGGTTTGATTTGTTATCAAACAGCGTTTCTTAAAGCCCATTATCCGCAAGCCTTTATGGCGGCGACCATGTCTTGTGACATGGGCTCAGATGAGAAAGTGGCGGGTCTTGTAACTGATTGTTTGACTATGGGCTTAGAAATCCTTCCACCGCATATTAATGACTCAGATTGGGAGTTTACACCGGATGGCGAGAAAGGTATTCGATTTGGTTTGGGTGCGATCAAAGGCGTGGGCGAAGCTGCTATACGCGAGATAGTGAAGGCACGCAAAGCAGATGGAGCTTTTGAATCTTTTGAAAGTTTAATCTCACGCATACCTCGAGGATGTTTCAATAAGCGTATAGGTGAGGCACTCATTAAGGCAGGTGCGATGTCTGGGTTGGTGCCACATGTCGCTGCAGGCCTTCAAGGTTTGGATAGTGCACTGAATGTTGCAAACCAAAGGCGCAAGCAGCAAAATGATAGGCAGTCTGCTTTGTTTTCTGTGGAATCTATTCGTGAGAATGAACCTGATTTATTTTCTGAAACAGATGCATGGACTATGGGTGAATGTTTGCAAGCTGAAAAGGAAGTGTTTGGTTTCTTTTTAACAGGGCACCCTTTGCAAGAACATTTGAGCAATGTGAAAAATCTCGGTGATACGAACTTAAGTTTACTTGGTGAGTTGGAACATGATGCAACCGTGATCCTACCTGTGTTTGTTTCTTCATGTCGCGACTATCGCACTAAAAAAGGTGCAAATATGGCATTTGTTCAAGTGGATGACCTATATGGCTCAGCAGAGCTGATTGTGTTTCAAAAAACGTATGAAACATGTGCGGAACTGTTAAAATTAGATAAGCCTTTGTTGCTTGCTGCGCGGCTGGATGCAAGCAAAGAAAATCCCGTATTAATTGCAGAAAAAATAGAGCTGTTAGAGGACATGCTGCCGCAACTTATTCATAAAATTCATCTCACAAGTAGCAGTGCTTGGTGGGTTGAGGACAAAGTGTTAGGCCTTGCAGATTATTGCAAACGCCCTAAATATGAAGTTCTCGAAGAAGGGAAGGAACAAGAGATGGAAGGGGATGGAAAAAGGCTTTATGTGCCTTTAAGCTTTGCGCTTAGGCTTGTAGATGGCAGTATTGCGGAGATGGAAACATTGCAGGCTGATTTTTTATGGAATGAAACGAGCCAAGCTTGGCTTGAAGAACAGCTTGATAAATCATCGATGGTGATTGAGTGTAAACCGTGGCGGGTTAAATTTGCAGAAAAACGCAAATCTTATCAGCCGAAACAGGAGTGATAGCATGGCTACATATCTGGAATTTGAACGTCCTATTGCTGAGATGACGGCCAAAATTGAGGAGTTATCGCTGATGAGTGATAATGCAAAAGTAAATATTGCTGATGAAGTTGAGCGTCTGAATACCAAGCGTGACGAGTTGGTTAAGCGTGTTTATGAAAATGCTTCACGCAATGAAATAGCCCAACTTTCACGTCACCCTGACCGTCCTAACTTGCTTGATTATATACCACTCATTTTTGATGATTTCCAAGAGCTTCATGGTGACCGTGCATTTGCCGATGATGCTGCTATTGTTGGTGGTATTGCAAGGTTTAGAGACCATTCTGTGATGATTGTTGGTCAGCAAAAAGGTAAAAGTACATCTGAAAAAATCAAACGTAATTTTGGCATGGCAAAACCTGAAGGTTACCGTAAGGCTTTGCGTTTGTTTAAGCTTGCTGAACGCTTTGATATGCCTGTATTAACATTTATTGACACATCTGGTGCATGGCCGGGTATTGATGCCGAAGAACGTGGGCAAAGTGAAGCGATTGCGCGTAATTTATTGGAATTGGCGGTGCTCAAAGTTCCTGTGATTTCGACAGTGATTGGTGAAGGCGGCTCAGGTGGGGCGTTAGCTATTGGTGTGGGTGATCGTTTGTATATGCAGAAGTTTTCAACGTATGCTGTGATTTCACCCGAAGGTTGCGCTGCTATCTTGTGGCATGATAGAAAATATGCACCGCAAGCTGCAGAAGCATTAAAACCCACCGCAGTGGATATGCAAAACCTAGGCTTAATTGATGCTATTATTGATGAGCCTAAAGAAGGCGCACACCGTGATGTGGAGCAGGCAGCGGAAATGCTGGCGGATATTTTATATAAAAGCTTGGAAGAACTGTTGCAAATGCCCCAAAAGAAACTACTTAAAAAACGAGAGAAAAGATTGCGTAATTTGGGCGAGTTTAATACTAAAAAATGAGATTAGACATAGCCTTAGGGCTATCTTTTTTGTTGTTAACAGCTTGCCAGCCTTCTGCACATAATGTGAAAGAAACACGGTTTTTGCTCGGCACATTGGTTGAGTTTACTGTCTTTACCGATAATGAAGATGCAGCCCTTGATGCTATCAACCAAGCTGCACAAGCCATGCAAAAGGTGGAAGACACATTTACTACATTTGGTAGCGTGAAGAACAGTGTCAAAGCTTTTAATCAAGCAAAAGTAGGGCAAACTGTTAAGTTAGAGCATGATGTAGAGCTTTTACTTGTAAAGGCATTAAAGATTCATCAACAAAGCCAAGGTGCATTTGACCCCACATTGGGAGCATTGAATGAACTTTGGGCATTTTCAGGTGAAAGTCCTGCGAGTTCACCGCCCTCACCCTTAAAAATATCAAGAGCATTACAACAAACAGGTGTACAAAATATTGAGCAATCTAAAGGTGGCTGGCAGAAGAAAGTGGCTGGTCTAAAACTTGATTTTGGCGGTATTGCTAAAGGGTTAGCGATTGATAAAGGGGCAAGCGTCTTGAGGAAGCTTGGTTTTTCTCAAGCGATTATTAATGCTGGTGGCGATATGATGGTTCTGGGTAGCCATGGAAATAAACCATGGCGGATTGCTATTCGTCATCCAAGACAAGATAAACCTGTGGGGTGGGTCACGATTGATAAAGATACGAGTATTGTAACATCAGGTGATTATGAGCGTTTCTACATGTATCAAGGTAGGCGTTACCATCATATTCTTGACCCTGAAACAGGGTACCCAGCACGAAAGAGTCAAAGCGTAACAGTTGTTGATTCTAATGCGACTGTAGCTGATGCTTGGAGTACCGCTTTATTTGTGCTTGATATACCCAATGGAAAAAGAATGGTTGAAACTATGCAGAGTATGCATGTATTTTGGGTTAATGCGCAAGGTAAAAGTTTGCAAAGTTCAGGTTTTAAGTTGCATCAATAAGCGATGTGTGATTTGTGATGTATGTTACAAAATAGTTTTAAGTCTTGTCGAATGTAATTTAAACTAGGATAGTTGCATTTCATGAGTGATAATCAGACGATTCAAAGTGATGACTTTCAAGGAAGTAAATTTCCTGACCTTGCGGTGCTTTATCCAGAAGAATTGGAAAGCATGTTTGAAGTGGCAGAAATGCAAACCTTTGAAGCCAATCAACCTGTTATTGTAGAAGGTCAAGAGGGTAGTTATCTCTATCTCGTAAAGTCAGGATTACTTCGTGTTGTGAAACAACATGATGGAAGCATTTATGAAGTTGCAACGATAGGTCCTGGTGATGTATTTGGCGAAGCATCGGTTCTCTTTCAAAGCAAGGCAGGGGCAGAAGTCCGTACCATTGATGGGTGTACGTTGTATGCAATCCCTAGTCAAACAGTAAGAGATATTTTGTATGCGAATGAACGCTTTATGCGAGCAACAACACAGCTTGCTGAAAAGCGTTCCGCTGCGAGTGCTTTGGCAGTGAATCCTGTGTTTTCAACGCTCTCTTTGGCAGTGCGTGAAGTTGCATTATACAATGCAAAATTTGTTAACCTTAATGAAAATGAAATCCTGCTTCGTGAGGGGGACGTTGAAGATAATCATATGTTTATTGTACTCTCAGGTGAACTGAAAGTGACTGTAACACACCCAAACCGAAAAGGTGTCCAGATTGAATTAGCAACGTTGACATCGGGTGATGAAGCGGGTGAAATTACGGTGGTGACAAACATGCCACATATGGCAACAGTGAGAGCCTTGGGTAAGGTTAGAGTGCTAGCCATTCGAAACAGTTGTATTGTTGCGTGGGCAGAGCGTCATACGGATTTTGCATATGCATTGTATGGTCTAGTTTATCGTAAACTAACGCAAACACATGATGTGTTAAAAACGATGTTGAGCGAAAGTGAAGCTAAAGTACTGACATTGAATACCATGCCATCATTAGAAGAATTTAAAGCACAACATAAGCTTTAATCGGTGTTGTTTTTATTGAGCGACTCCATTTCATCGCGGTGTTTTGCTGCATCTTCAAACCTTAAATCTGCAGCAGCTTCTAACATTAAACGTTCCAGTTCATTGTAGCGTATTTTTCTTTCGTAATCATTTAAAATTATAGGTTCGGCTACTTCTGGGATATGAGCATAATCCATGTTGTATACCGAGCCGAGTATATCTTGAATATCCTTTTTAATGGTGAGCGGTGTGATGTTATGTTTTTGATTGTATGCCAATTGTTTTTCACGGCG
>JALUNK010000051.1 GCA_027055255.1 Ghiorsea sp. | reverse complement strand
AAACTTTTTGTTGCCATGGTAGCCATGGTCGTGCTTGCCGCTTGTACAGCAGCTCTTGCATGGGTGATGCAACCCATGCTTGATGAAGTCTTATCAGGGAAAAACAGAACTTATATTTACATGGTTCCCATTGCTATTATTGGGTTATATATCATTAAGGGTACTGCTTTTTATACCCAAGCATCCATTATGGCTTATATCGGACAACGTATTATTTATGACATACGAAAGAAAATTTATGAACATCTTACCGCACAATCTTTAAGTTTTTTTACCCACCGCAAAACAGGGGAACTTCTTGGGCGCATCACCTATGATGTAACACTTCTTCAAGGTGCAGTGAGTACTACCGTCACCTCACTTATGCGCGATGTTATGACAATTATCTTCCTGTTAGGTGTTATTTTTTATCAAGACTGGCTACTTGCCCTACTCTCACTTATCGTATTCCCCATTATGGTTTTGCCTATTGTTCGTTTTGGACAAAAAATGCGCCAAGCAAGCTACGATGGACAAGTATCTATGGGACACATGTCTAGCCTTGTTGAAGAAAGTATTGGTGGTATCCGAGTCGTCAAAGCTTTTGGCATGGAAAAATACGAACGCAAACGATTTAAAAATATCACCACCGACTTTATGACCCATCAAGTCAAAGCGTTAAAAGTTCAAGCATTGTCTTTCCCTGTGATGGAAATGGTTGCAGGGCTAGGCATTGCAGGCATCCTTTTATATGGCGGACTTCGGGTTGCCGATGGCGAAGCTACAGCGGGTATGTTGATGGCATTTATTGTGTCTTTGTTGATGCTTTATGACCCAGTTCGACGTTTATCTCGTGCTAATAATGAAATTCAACAAGGTTTAGCTGCTGCGGAACGTATCTTTGATATTTTAGATGCACCTATTGATGTTCAAGACCCTGAAGATGCACAACCCATCAAAAGCTTCACCAGTAACATCAACTTTAAAGATGTTAGTCTCACGTATCCGAATGCAAGCAATCCTGTATTAAGTCACATTGATTTGAATATCAAATCAGGAGAAGTTGTGGCACTTGTTGGTCGCAGTGGTGCAGGTAAAACTACCCTTGCCAATATGCTCTTGCGATTTATGGATCCAACACAAGGCGGCATAGAAATTGATGGGCGTGACCTAAGAAGCATTACACAAAATGATTTACGCGATCAAATGTCGCTGGTTACCCAGGAAATCGTATTGTTTAATGATACTGTACTACACAATATTGCTTATGGTCATGAAAATATTGATAGAGAAAAAGTCATTGAAATTGCTAAAATCGCGAATGCTCATGAGTTCATTGATAAACTTGAACAAGGTTATGATACCTTGGTTGGTGAGCGCGGTGTTATTCTATCAGGAGGACAGCGCCAACGTTTAAGTCTTGCCCGAGCCTTGCTTAAAAATGCGCCCATTTTGGTGCTTGATGAAGCCACCAGCAGCTTAGACACAGAATCGGAACGCTTGGTACAACAGGCGATTGATAAGCTTATGCAAGGGCGCACAGTACTTGTGATTGCCCATCGCCTATCGACTATTCGTAACGCCGATAAAATCGTTGTTTTAGATGCAGGTAAAATTGTCCAAGTCGGCTCACATGATGAGTTACTTCAACAAGGTGGCATTTATGCTGAGTTGTATGAACTACAGTTTGGTGATTAAAGGTGTTTCATGCTACTTAAACACCGCTTAATCATCGCTACGGTTACGCTAGCTATTCGCTTTATTCGTTCAACCATTCGCTGGCAATATTTGGGCTCAGATATTCGCCCTGAGAATACCCCGTGCATTATCAGTTGTTGGCATGCTCGTTTGCTACTTATGCCTTTTTTACTAGGAAAATGGCAAGGGCCTCTGATTATATCCGACCATAAAGATGGTGAATTGATTGCAGCTGTATTTGCCAAATTTGATATTCAAGCTTCTCGAGGTTCTTCGAGCAAAAATGGTGCAAAAGTCCTGTTGGATGTGATTCGCCAAGCCAAGCAAGGATTATCGCCCGGTATCACCCCAGATGGCCCTCAAGGCCCTGCCGAGCAAGTTAAGCCAGGTATTGCACAAATCAGCATCAAGTCTGGTTTGCCTGTTGTGCCTGTGTGTTATGCTAGCAGCCGTTTTAAACGCTTATCCTCTTGGGATAAATTCTATATCCCCAAACCCTTTTCTAAGGGTGTTGTGGTGATAGGTGCCCCCCTTTTAAGAATAGAGTCTGAAAGTATCGAAGATTTTACACGACGTATTCAACAAGCCATGGATGAGACACAAACCAAAGCAGATATTTATTTCCAAAGAAAAAAAGATGATTGAATTTTTAATTGCTTACATGCAGGTTCGTGATGCGCTTGTACTGCCTCATGGAGTTGTTCAATGATTATCGGCTTTTTCTTTAATGCATTTATTGTTGCCATTGCTGTGATGCTGCACTATGAATTTTTGTATCAAATGACCAAACTTATTCCCAAATGTACACTTCGTTATCGCTTCAGAATTGTCTTGGGCGTTTTTGGCACTTTATTGGCTCATGTGGTTGAGATTTGGATATTCGCTCTTGCCTACTATTATATGCACAATGCTAAAAGTTGGGGGTCCTTAGAAGGCAACTACAATGGCAGCCTTATTGATTCAGCTTATTTTTCACTCACCACCTTCACCACCTTGGGTTTTGGGGATATTGAACCACATGGCGAACTAAGATTCTTGGTTGGTATTGAAGCCGTCACAGGGCTTGTGCTGATTACTTGGTCTGCATCATTCTTATATATTGAGATGCAACGCTTTTGGAAAGAAAATTAAACAACATATACTTTAACGGTGTTTAGACATATCCCTTAACGCTGTCCCAAATGCTTGTCTCTTGTCATAACACTTTCAACTGACTAGCCTTGCCGAATGCGTAACCTTGTATTATTAGCTTGTTTTGCTCTTCAATTGTCCGTATTTACATGCGGCTTTGATATTCATGTGCACGCTATGAACAATGATACAGGACATATCGCGCAACACAGCCATGATACAAATAATAAGCATCAACAAATAGCTGATCATGGTTGTCATGTCCATACCTCACATACTTTTGTTGAAGTTGCCGCAGCAAGTGTTGCAACTTCACCTGTCATCGCTTTTTCACCTACACATACTTTGGCAACGCCAAAACTTAAAACCTTAAACTTCTCCATCGAATACCCTCCCAAAGCATAGTCACGGCTGATTCATTTTAAGCAAACAAACTGTGTTTGCTTTATCAGCCTATCTCCAACTTAAATCTATATTATATAAGGAGAAACTGTGCGAATACACATGTTTATTTTACCGCTACTTTTGAGTAGCGCAGGGGCGATAGCTGAAGCTTCCCCCACAATCGTCACATTAGAGGAAACCATTTCGTTGGTAAAACAACACCCGACACTACGCATCGCAGAGCTGAACAATGATGCAGCTAAAGCTAACCTATCTGGGCAAGCGTCTTATGCCTATAACCCTGAACTATCCGTTGAGCTACAAGACCGTAAACTTAATGATGGTGGACGCAGCAAAGATTATTATGTTGGTTTATCACAAGGCATAGAGCTGGGTGGCAAGGGTAAATACAGAGAGCAAGTCGCCCAAGCTAGCCTTGATATGAGTCTTGCTAAGCAAACATTATTGCATCAGCAGCTCATCAGTGGTGCTGTTACCGCTTTGGTCAACTTAAAACAAAAGCAACAAATTCTTGTTGTTCGCCAACAGCAAAGTGAATTATTGCAAAGTTTAGCAGAGGCTGTGCAAAAGCGACTTGATGTTGGTGATGCCAACCTTCTCGATGTTAACCTTGCAACAGCAGCCTATGTTTCTGCACAAAGTGTGTATATACAAAGTCAACAAGACTACACCTTAGCACTTAGACAGTATTATCAGGCAGTGGGTCAATTTAGCATGGGTGAGGTTCAACCCAAGTTGCCTGCCTTAAACCTGACATGGCAACCACCAAAACAAGCGTATGCAGTTGCCCTTGCAGCCAGACAAGAGCTTAAACTTTTAAAGTTGCAGTCCAAACAAAACGATGCGCAAGCGAACTTAGCCGATGCATCACGTCTTGTTGACCCAACCGTCAGCCTCATGAGTGGCCGAGAAGCAGGTGAACAATTGTTTAAACTGGGTATTAGCATCCCTCTTCCTCTAACCAATACAAATAAGGGTGCATATCAAGCATCATTAGCTCAGGCCGAGCAAAGCCAGAGCCAAGTTTTATGGTTTGAGAAAACATTGAAGCTAGAAGTATCTGCCGCATTACAAAATCATGATAATACGATGATGATATTGCGTCAGTTTACTGCTGCACCCATAGAAAACAACAGTATGGCTCTAGCTAAACAAGCCTTTGATGCAGGGGAACTTAGCCTTGAAGGTTTGGTGCAACATGTGAACCAAGCATTAGATGCAAAGCTCACACATTTACAGCTTCTTAAACAAGGCTGGTTAGCCCGCATCCAACTCGCCCAAACATTGGGTCATCCCGAATATATCTTACAAGGAATTCAAAAATGAAGAAAATTATAATTGTAATCAGTACATTGCTATTGCTAGCCAATACGCCTGTGTTTGCTGAAGAAGATGGACATGGACACGAAGAAAGCACAGGTCAACATGAGGAATCAGGACATGGTGGTGAGCATGAAGAAGAAGGCGCACCTATTGAATTAAGCCTTGCACAGGTCAAGCAAGCAGGCATTCAAACCAAAGTGTTAACATATCAACCCATGAAACAAAGCATAACCGCACCAGGAACAGTATCTTTTAATGGATACAACTTATCCGAGGTCACGACTGTGGTGGATGGTGTGGTTGAGCATCGTTTTGTTCGCCTTGGTGACAAGGTGAAACGTGGACAACGTTTGCTCACACTCAACAGCTCTGCTTTGGCGCAAGCACAAGCCGACTATTTGCGAGCTGATGGTGTTTATCGTACAGCCAAGCTCGACATCGAACGTTTACAAGGTTTGGTCGAAGATAAAATTGTATCCCAAGCTCGGTTTCAACAAGCACAGAGTAATTTTCAAGCAGCCAAAGCTAACCTTGCCGCAAGCAAGGCTGCACTATCAGCTTACGGTATGCGCAACAAGGATATTGAAGTGCTTATGCAAGTAAAAAACTACGGGCTACTCACCCTTCGCGCACCGAGTGCGGGTACTGTGACATCAGACAACTTTCATTTAGGACAGCGCATCACAGCAGGCACTCAACTGATGCGGATTGTTGATGAATCTACAGTTTGGGTAGAAGTTAAACTACCCCAATCACAAATAAAAGGTGTTCATTTAGCTGGGCAAGCCGTGGTTCTCAATAAAGCGAATCAAGAGAGCTACCCTGCTAAAGTTATTAATATATATCACCAATTGGACAATGCAACTCGTACCGTTGGTGTGCGTTTGGAAGTCCATAACCCTCAAGATGCATTGCACCCAGGTATGTTTGTCACTGCTGAAATTGAATCAGGGGTAAAAGGCTCAAAATATTTATTCTTACCCGCGCAAGCTGTGCAACGCCAAGGTAGTGAATTGATTGTGTTTGTTGAGGAAGAAACGGGTCACTTTGAGCGGCGAGAAGTTGAAATTGGCAAAAGTAACATGGGACTTGTGACTATACTTTCTGGCATTAAAGAAGGCGAACGTGTCGTGGTTAAAGGTGCATTCGTACTTGCTTCAGAGCTGGCAAAATCCGGCTTTGCAGTACACAACCATTGAGGCTGAACTATGTTTTCTAAAATTATAGATGCGGCAACGCAGAATCGTTTTTTAATCCTTTTATTACTCGTGGGTGCTATGGCTTATGCCATGTTTGTTGTACCCAAACTTAACCTCGATGCCTTTCCTGATGTAACGAACGTGCAGGTGCAAATTAACACCGAAGCGCAGGGTTTAGCATCCGAAGAAGTGGAGCAACTCATCACTTATCCCATTGAGGCTGTGATGTATGCTCTGCCTGATGTAGAACAAGTGCGTTCTATCTCTAAGACAGGTTTATCCGTGATTACAGTCTCCTTCAAAGAAGGTACTGACATTTATTTTGCACGACAACTGGTCTTCCAGAAGCTGCAAGATGCACAACAAACCGTACCCGCTTGGGCAGGTACACCAAAAATTGGACCCAACACCTCTGGGCTTGGTCAAGTGTTTCAATATATCATTAAATCTGCACCTGATGCCAATTATGATGCTTTAACACTACGCGCATTGAACGACTGGGTCGTCAAATTGATGTTGATGCCTGTGGAGGGTGTGACAGAAATTTTATCTTATGGTGGTGAGGTTCGCCAATATCAGGTACAGCTAAACCCTGAAAAACTTCTGTCTTATCAACTGCATGTCGATGATGTGGTGCGTGCGATTGAAGCCAATAATCGTAATGCTGGTGGATGGTATTTACCGCAAGGTGATGAACAGTTAGTGATTCGTGGTGTGGGTTGGGTACCTGGTGGTGAAGATGGGCTGCAAGCGATTGCAACCATGCCAATTAAAACGGTAGATGGTACTTCGATACGTGTATCAGATGTGGCGAGTGTCGAATTTGGTGGTCAAATTCGTCAAGGTGTCGTCACCATGACTGAGCGTTTGGATGATGGCAGCATCAAGCAACTGGGTGAAGTTGTTGTAGGTATTGTGATGAAACGTTTTGGTGCCAATACCAAAAATACCATTGATGATGTGAAATCACGTCTAGAAATCGTACAAAAATCCATGCCCAAAGGTGTGACCATCCAGCCTTTCTATGACCAGTCAACATTGATTGACCAAGCTGTATGGACAGTGGAAAAAGCATTACTCGAAGCATTTGTTCTTATTATCATCATTTTATTATTATTTTTAATGAATGTTAGAGCTGCGTTTTTAGTGTTGTTATCTGTACCCATTTCCATTTTATCTGCCTTAGCAGTCATGGAACATTATGGCATTTCAGCCAACTTGATGAGCTTAGGCGGTTTGGCTATCGCCATTGGTATGATGGTAGATGGTTCGGTCGTTATGGTGGAAAACATCTTCAAACACCTAGAAAAAGTAAAGGATGGTGATCATGATATTGCCTTAACCATTACTGAGGCAGCCAAAGAAGTGGCGCGCCCTGTATTGTTTGCGGTGCTTATTATTTTACTGGTATTCACGCCCCTTTTTGCCTTGGAAGGTGTAGAAGGTAAAATGTTTACCCCTATGGCATTATCCATTTGTTTTGCCATGTTTGCTTCATTGCTTGTGGCGTTATTCGTGATGCCTGTAGTCGCAACTTATATGTTCACCAAAGGCGTTGTGCACAAAGACAGTCCTGTGCTTAAACCTATTGCAAACATGTATCACAAGCTCTTAACACGCGCACTACGAATGTGGAAAATAGTTGTGAGTGGTGCTGCACTGGCATTTGTCCTGACATTAGCCACAGTTCCCTACCTAGGAACTGAATTCGTACCCGAATTGGAAGAAGGTACGATTGCAATAAGGGTCACACTTGCGCCATCATCATCCCTACCCTTTGCTAAAGATACAGGTGAAAAATTAGAGAAAGTATTGATCGAAAACTTTCCCGAAATCACTTATGTATCTGCGCGTACAGGTCGGGCAGAGATTGGTGGTGACCCAGAACCTGTTTCTAATGTGGAGCTTTTTATTGGTTTACTGCCTGTTTCAGAATGGACAAGTGCATCCAACCGCCAAGATTTGCAAAAACTCATGCGTAAAAAAATGGAAGTTGTGCCAGGTCTTCTTATTTCATTTACACAACCCATCGCCATGCGTGTCGATGAATTGCTAAGTGGTGTAAAAGCGGCTCTCGCGATCAAACTTTTCGGCCCAGACCTCAAGGTTTTGGCTGAAAAAGGTAAGGAAATTGAAAAACTTACTAAAAGTGTGGACGGCACACGCGATGTGGAGATGGAACAAATCGCGGGTGAAGCCCAACTTGTGATTCGCCCCGACCGCAGCAAGCTGGATAGATATGGTATTCCTGTGGATGACGTGATGACCTTGGTTGCCGATGCCATTGGTGGCGCATCCGCTGGGCAAGTCATTTCTGGTAATGAACGCTATGATATTTATGTTCGCTTAGACAAAAACTATCGTAACAATGCTGAAGTCATTGGTGCGCTAATTTTACAAGCTGCATCAGGTGCATGGGTTCGACTTGAAGATGTTGCAAGCATTGGTGTAGAACAAGGGCCACCGATGATTAAACGTGATGATGTGCAACGCCGCATTGTGATTCAAAGCAATGTTGAAGGGCGTGATATGGGTAGTATTGTAGCAGAGCTTGATTCACGCATTCAGAGTGAGATTGAATTGCCTACTGGGTATTCAGTCGTTTTTGGTGGTCAGTTTGAGAATCAACAACGCGCTCAAGCCAAGCTTATGGTGGTTGTGCCACTATCACTACTGATGATTTTCTTACTCCTCTACTTTATGTTCCATTCAATAGGGCAAGCGGCTCTGATTATGCTGAATGTGCCGATGGCATTGATTGGTGGCATTTTAGCACTGCTTGTTTCAGGGCAATATTTGTCAGTTCCATCCAGCATTGGTTTTATTGCGCTCTTTGGCGTTGCCGTACTTAATGGTGTGGTGATGGTGGATGCTATCAATAGGCACTTGAGTAATCATATTGATGTGAATGATGCTATTCGTCATGGGGCTGAAAGCAGGCTGCGACCTGTGTTGATGACAGCACTCATTGCAGGGCTTGGTCTTGTGCCTTTATTATTGGCAACGGGTATTGGCTCAGAAATTCAGAAACCTCTAGCGACCGTAGTTGTGGGCGGATTATTATCTTCTACCCTGCTCACATTGTTTGTGCTGCCATGTTTATACCAGCGCTTTAGCCCAAAAGCAGAGCAAAGCTAAACATATCATATCCGTGATTGGAGGGCTGCCTGTTGGCAGCCTTTCCTTTTTCAAGTTAGTCTTGCCACATGAATGCACCTACAACGTTTGAATACATTGATACACCCGAACAACTCACCCAAGCTTGCGAAGTTTTAAAGTCTGCCAAAGTCTTGTGCGTGGACACCGAATTTCACAGAGAAAAGACCTATTATCCCCAGTTTGCTTTGCTGCAAATTGGTTCAACCGATGCCACATATATCATCGACCCTGCGGCCATCAAAGACCTAAAACCTGTTTGGAATCTCATGCTCGACCCCAATATCCTTAAAGTATTCCATGCTGGTCGCCAAGATTTAGAAATCATCTTAGAACATGCAGGCGGGCTTCCCTTGCCAATGTTTGATACGCAAGTTGCCGCTGCATTACTCGGTTATGGCCAGCAAGTGGGTTTTGGTAACTTGGTGCAACGTATCACCAAAAAAGCACTCGCCAAAGGCGAATCATTCAGCGATTGGCTGCATAGACCGCTGACCAAACAACAGCTTAAATATGCTGCCGATGATGTGATTTATTTAATGCCCATTTACCAAGCCCTTAAAGAGGAGCTGCAAGCTAGAAAGCGCAGCTCATGGTTGGATGAAGAGCAAGCCGTACTTACAAGTTTAAACACTTACAACACAGATAAAAACGAAATATTTTGGCGCGTCAAAGGCGTGAACAAACTCAAACCCAAACACTTGGCTATCCTTAGAGAGCTTGCATCATGGCGCGAAGAACAAGCGCAAAGAAAAGATATACCTCGTCGCCGATTATTGGCTGATGAACCGCTTTTAGAACTTGCCAAACGCGACAAACTTAACCTTGAAGTTATGGGCAGGATGCGCGGTTTAAATTCTGGTGTGATTCGCCGCTTTGGTGATACATGGTTAAAGCTTTGGCAAAAAGGTTTGGACTGCCCTGAAAGCGAACTTCCCAAACTTCCGTCGCGTAAAAGCAACACCTCAGGCACAGATTTACGCCTAGAATTATTATCCACCCTACTTCGCCTCAAAGCTGATGAAGCCAGCATTTCATCGACAATTTTGGCCAACAAAAGCGAGCTTTCCACACTCGCATCTTGGGGTCACAACTGCAAAGGTGATGTGCCTGACTTACCGTGTTTAAACGGTTGGCGTGCCGAGCTTGTAGGTAATGATTTGCTACGTTTATTGCGCGGTGAAATTTGTTTACGCCTGAATCCAAACACAGGTTTACCCGTAATTGATAGCTACACTGGAGGCAACGCATGAAAATAGTGTTTTCAGTAGGCGCAATGCCGCAAGTGGGCAATAAAGCATGGCGTTTACAAGATGATGGCACTTGGCGCCCTTGCACCTTTGGCGAAGATTTAAAAGAACATGATGCCAAGCTCACCGATAAAGAAGAAGTGCGTGGCTGGGTGAATGTTCGCTTGGTAGAAGACAAACAAACAGGCTTAAAAGTAAAAGGTAAAACAGGCATGTTTGACTTTTTGGTCAGTGGTATTTTATCGCATGTGGTAGTACACCGTTTATCCGCTGCTCCTATCCCCAATAAAGACATCATGTTGCAAACCATTGCTCAAGCTGAAATCGGCACACCTTGGTTACTCTATTTAGACTTGGCAGGTGTCTTCCGTATGCTGCACAGCGAGGAAGTGCCTATCATTGGCAATCCTGATATTGCCGTACGCGGTGAAATCGCATCCTCAGCGGGTTATATCGGCGAAGAAGCTGCCGCAGACACAGAAAAAATGGATGTTTTATACCATCAATTCGTCGCAGGTTGGCTCACTCACTTGGAAACAAGACGTTTATCCGTCTTTATCCCTGAAACCAAAGATATGCCAGAACTAGAAGATTGTATTGAGAAAATCCAAGCTTGGGAACATGAGTAAAAAAGAGCAACAGTTGCTAAAAGGGTGGTTTTGATAAATGAAAAGATTATTATTTATTATAGCTTTATTAAGCTTTTCTAACTTCGCAAACGCAGAAGACGATACAAAGAGTATTGCTCTTAAAATAGGCATTCCTGGTTCTATTATGCTTGAAACAGCTGTTACGGATAGATTAAGCTTGGGTGTAGAGGTTGCAGGCACTCGCTTTTACCCTGAAACCTCCTCATCTAGCCAAATAACTAGCGGCTACATCAATACTAGAGCTCTTGGAGCACGCGCAGTCTGGCAACCTAAAGGTGTTTTTAAGAGGGGACCATACCTTGCAGGTTGGGCAGATTATTTATCCTTTGATTACGATTCTTACGGCACCATGGTGAATACAACTGACTCTTCTACAATAACGGGTTCAGGTTCTACTGTGGCAGCAGGAATTATGATGGGTTACCAATATTTTTGGGAGAACAGTGAACTTATGCTTTCTTTTGGCGCAGGTTATGGGCTTATCAAAGGCACAAGCTTCGATGCACAAAAAACGACAACGACTTATACTGCAACCTCATCATCTTCCCAAGTGTCTAATGTATCGGCAAGCACCAAAACATCAGATGTTTTTACATTTGATGTCTATATTGGATTCTTATTTTAAACAATCAAAGTTGACCAACTAGACCAACTTTGATATATTTGACCTATATATCATATTGGAGGTTTACCATGATTATCAATATTTCCGAAGCCAAAGCTCAATTATCCAAGCTAGTTAACATGGCTTATCATGGTGAAAAGGTTGTTATTGCAAAAAATAATACACCGCTGGTTGATTTGGTCGTGCATCAGCCTGAAGGCAAACGCACATTAGGTTTGCTGCAAGGCTCTTTTACTGTGCCTGATGATATTTTGGATGAAGATGACCATATTAACACCATGTTTTATGGTGAGTAACCATGCGTATTATTATTGATACACATATTTTCTTATGGGCAATCGCCGAGCCACATAAAATTAAACCTGAAAAACGCGTACGACTTGAAACGGCAACCAATACTATTTATGTCAGCGCAGTAAGCATCACCGAAATTATGATTAAAGCATCTATGGGTAAGCTTCATATCAATTTCGACCCTGTGGCTGCTGCCAAAGAAAGTGGTTTTGAATTGCTCCCACTAACTGGCGAGGATGCACTACCCCTTCAAGACTTACCCTTTCATCATAAAGACCCTTTTGACCGTATGTTGATTGCACAAAGCATATCAAGAAACTATGCGCTTATGTCTGATGATAAAAAATTTAGTGCTTACGATTGTAAGCTGATTTAATTTCTAAGGAACACCCTATGACTTTTACACCTCAAAAAATCATGACCATCAATATGAACGGTATTCGTGCAGCAACTCGCAAAGGCTTTTGGGATTGGTTTGCCCCGCAAGATGTGGATGTGCTTTGCATTCAAGAGCTTAAAGCCAAAGAAGATCAAGTGCCCGAAGAAGCCAAACCCGAAGGGTATTATCGTTATTATCATATTGCAGAAAAGCCCGGTTATTCAGGTGTTGCCCTATATTCCAAGGTTGAACCCGATGCTGTACATATTGGTTTAGGTTCAATTGACCCTGATGTGGATTGGAGCGATATGGATTTTGAAGGTCGCTTTGTTATGGCTGACTTTGGGGCTGACTTTGGAAACTTAAGCATCATGAGCGTGTATTTTCCTTCTGGCTCAAGCTCGGATGAACGCCAAGCCATTAAAATGAGTTTTTTAGAGCGTTTTCTTCCGTTGTTTAACCGCCTAAAAGATGAGGGGCGTGAACTTATTCTTTGCGCAGATGTGAATATCTGTCACAAAGAAATTGATTTGAAAAACTGGCGTGGCAATCGTAAAAATTCAGGCTTTTTGCCTGAAGAGCGCGCATGGATGGATGCACTAATCGATGAAAGCGGTTTTGTAGATACATTCAGAACGCTATATCCTGAAAAAGAACAATATTCTTGGTGGTCTAATCGCGGGCAAGCCAGAGCCAAC
>JALUNK010000050.1 GCA_027055255.1 Ghiorsea sp. | reverse complement strand
AGGCATTACCAATGCTTTAACAGAAGGCGCTGAAGATGCTTTGCTTAAACACGGTGCGGTGAAAGAAAATATCACCACTGTTCGTGTCGCAGGTGCACTTGAAATTGCAACTATTGCGCAACGCATGGCAAAATCACACCAGTATGATGTAATCGTGTGTTTGGGCTGCGTGATTCGTGGTGGTACGGCTCACTTTGATTATGTGTGCCAAGGGGCTATGGATGCGATTAATCATATTGCTGAGCGCGGCGATATTGGTGTGGGTAACGGTGTGCTGACAGTGGATACATTGGAGCAGGCACAAGAGCGCACAGGTGGTGCACATGGGCACAAAGGAGCAGAAGCAGCACTTACCGCAGTGGAAGTGGCGCAAGCTTTGAAAAACTTAGAACCAATGGTGGAGTCTGCATGAGTCAGTCTACAAAGAAGAAAAAAAGTCCAAACCGACACCTCGCTAGAGAGTCTGCGATTGAAGCCCTATACGCTTGGCATAGTGGTGGGAATGACGCAGCTATGGTGCCTAGTATCTTGGCAGATAGGCTGAAACAAGAAGAGAAAAGTGGTCAAGATGAAGATTATTTGCGCGAAATTGTCTATGGTGTAAGTAAAAGTTACGAAACATTGGATGAAATGATTGGTAAAGCTGTGCAAGGAAGAAGTTTGCGCAGTGTGGCACATGTGGAGTTGAATATTTTGCGTATTGCGGTGTGGGAGCTTCAGCATCGTTTGGAAATACCATACCGTGTCATTATCAATGAAGCTTTAGAGTTGACGCGCGCTTATGCTGATGAACCATCGAGAGGTTTTATCAATGGGGTGATTGATAAAGTTGCACAAACGTTGAGAAAATCTGAGTTTAAGCAATAGTTTAGCCGTTGTCAGTTGCGGTAAAGAAGGTAGGGGGGGGTCGTTTTGGAATACATTGAATGTACGCATTGCGGCAAACGTTACGCTGCAAATGAAAAAATCAAAGATGCGGTAGGTGAGTTTGTTCGCTGCAAGAACTGCCTAGAAAAATTTATGATTGTGGTGCATGACTCAAAAAAAACAGACGCAAACACAGAAGAAAGAAACTTAGATGCAACAAGTGGTTGGGATCCGACATTAACCGCACCACCACATGAGGCAGTTGTCATAGAATTAGGCATACAAGAAACTGTTGTTGAAGAAAGTGATGAGAAAGAAAGCCAAGAAATAGATTGGGACCCCTCCCTAACTATGCCAGAGGTTGAGACTCAGGGTGAAGAAGAACCCCCGACTTTAAGCGAAGAAGAGTCTCAAGCCCAAGCAGAAGAAGCTTTAGCAAGAATCCGACAAGAAAAAAAGAAAAAAATGCTCATGTTTGGCATGTTAGCCGCAGTTCTACTTTTGCTTGCACTAACGTTGTATATGGCGCTATCGGGCGAAGAAGAAGTCGTGCAACAGCAGACTACTGCTATCAAACGTGTTAGCCCACAAGACTTGGATAAACAAAACTCTGAATGCCGAATTGCAGCAGCGCGTCAGTGGTTGCTCGACTATAAGGCTATGCATGATAACTATGATGCAAAAACCTTTGTTAATATGATAAAACAAAGTGAAAATAGGGTTGAAGCTCTAACGACGTTATGTAAAACGCCTAATCTTTCAACGATTATTCTTGATGCGGCCACTGCAGGTAAAAAACCTGAATGGTTTGCTACTGAAATCGAATCGATTTCAAGAAAATAAACACCGCTTTAGTTTTTTGACCCTAAGGGGTTGAAAAGCATTTTATATATCCCTATCTAAATGGTAAGTAACTTATTTAAACAAAACTTATGACGAAGATAGTAGGAGATATAAAATGGCAAAAGTAATTGGAATTGATTTAGGAACCACCAACTCATGTGTGGCGGTGATGGAAGGGGATACTGCAAAAGTTATCCCAAACAGCGAAGGTGATAACACCACACCTTCAGTGGTGGGTTTTACGGCTGATGAGCGCCTTGTCGGCGCGGCAGCAAAACGTCAAATGGTCACCAACCCAGAGAAAACATTTCATGCGGTAAAACGTTTGATTGGGCGTAAGTTTGATTCATCAGAAACCAAACATCACATGGAGCTGGTATCATATCCTGTGGTGAAAGCAGACAATGGTGATGCTTGGGTTGAAGTTGATGGCAAAAAAATGAGTCCGCAAGAAATTTCTGCAATCACATTGCAAAAAATGAAATCAACTGCGGAAGATTATTTGGGTGAAGAAGTTAAAGATGCGGTCATTACTGTGCCTGCATATTTTAATGATTCACAGCGCCAAGCAACCAAAGATGCAGGTGCAATTGCGGGCTTGAATGTATTGCGCATTGTGAATGAGCCAACAGCTGCGGCATTGGCGTATGGCTTGGATAAAACTGAAGAAAATCATTTGATAGCAGTGTATGACCTTGGTGGTGGTACATTTGATATTTCTATTCTTGAAATTGGTGATGGTGTATTTGAAGTAAAAGCGACCAACGGTGATACATTCCTTGGCGGTGAAGATTTTGACCAAGTATTGATTAAATATTTGGCTGAAGAGTTCAAAAAAGAACATGGTGTTGACTTAACACAGGATACATTGGCGTTGCAACGTTTGCGTGAAGCAGCAGAGAAAGCGAAAATCGAGTTGTCTTCAAGTCAACAAACTGAAGTGAACCTTCCGTTTATCACTGCTGATGCTTCAGGGCCAAAACATTTATTGGTTAAACTTTCGCGTGCCAAATTTGAATCGTTGGTGGGCGAATTGGTAGAGAATTCTCTCAAACCATGTGCAGCAGCATTAAAAGATGCAGGTGTTAAAGCTTCAGATATTCATGAAGTTGTTTTGGTGGGTGGTCAAACGCGTATGCCTTTGGTGCAAGAGAAAGTGAAAGCATTCTTTGGTACTGAGCCGCATAAAGGTGTGAACCCTGATGAAGTGGTGGCGATTGGTGCTGCGATTCAAGGTGCAATTTTGACGGGTGATGTGACGGATGTGTTGTTGCTTGATGTAACGCCACTGTCACTTGGTATTGAAGTCGAAGGTGGTTTATTCAATAAAATCATTGAAAAAAACACAACGATTCCAACCAAAAAATCACAAACGTATACAACCGCTGCGGATAACCAAACGGCAGTAACCATTAAAGTGGCACAAGGTGAGCGTGAAATTTTCTCGGCAAACAAACAGCTTGGTTTGTTTAACCTTGAAGGTATTGCACCTGCCCAACGTGGTATGCCGCAAATTGAAGTAACATTTGATATTGATGCCAATGGTATTATTCATGTACATGCCAAAGATAATGGCACAGGCAAAGAAACATCCATTCGTATTGAGTCAGGTTCAGGGTTGAGCGAAGAAGAAATTGAGCGTATGACAAAGGATGCAGAAGCGCATGCTGATGAAGATGCGAAATTAAAAGAAAACATTGAAGCGAAAAACCGTGCTGATCAGTTGGTGTTTGCAACTGAAAAATCTTTGGAAGAGCACAGTGATGCTGTAGATGAAGAAACAGTAACTGCGATTAAAGAAGCTTTGGAAACTTTAAAAGAAGCATTGAAAGGTGATGATTTTGAGGCAATCAAAGTAGCTGAAGAAGACTTGGGCAAAAAATCGCAAAAGCTTGGTGAAGCTGTGTATCAAAAAATGCAGGCAGAGCAAGCTGAGCAAGAATCAGGATCAGCGGATGCACCTGAAGCTGCAAATGCAGATTCAAATTCGAAAGCGACGGATGCAGATATTGTGGATGCTGAAGTGGTGGAAGAAAACGATAAAAAATAAGCTGTGCGTAGCAGCTTAAGTAAAATGAGGAGTGGGGCTGAAAAGCTCTGCTCCTTTTCCGTTTTTTTATATGGTGTTAGAGATGTTTAGTAATTAGGAGTTTTGGGTGAGCAAAAGAGATTATTATGAAGTGTTGGGTGTAGAGAAAAGCGCAGACAACAATGCTATCAAACGCGCATATCGTAAGCTTGCGATGAAGTATCACCCTGATCGTAATCCCGATGATGAAAAAGCGGCAGAAGCTTTCCGTGAAGTTACAACGGCCTATGAAGTGTTAGCTGATGAAGAAAAGCGGGCACGCTATGATCAATATGGTCATGCTGGTGTGGATGATCAAATGGGTGGTTTTGGCTCAGGTGGCTTCCAAGGCTCTCATGCCTATCAAGATTTTGGTGATCTGTTTGGAAGTATGTTTGGTGATGCTTTTGGAGGCGGTGGCGGAGCAAGCCAAGCGAACAATCAGGGTGCAGACTTACGTTACAACTTATCGATTACGCTTGAAGAGGCAGCAGCAGGTAAAGAGGTTGAGTTAGAAATCCCCAAACATGAATCTTGTGGTACATGTAGTGGCTCAGGCGCTCGACCAGGTACAAACCCTGTGCCCTGCTCAACTTGTGGTGGACATGGCCAAGTGCAAATGCAGCAAGGATTTTTTGCAGTACGCAGGCCGTGCCCAAGCTGCCAAGGTTCAGGTAAGAAAATTGAATCTCCATGCGTATCATGTGGTGGTACAGGCCGTAAAAAGGTGAAAAAGAACCTTAAAGTTAAGATTCCTGCAGGCGTGTATGATGGTGCACAAGTCCGTGTGGGTGGTGAAGGTGAGGCGGGGACGAATGGCGGCTCATCAGGCGATTTGTTTATTGTGGTGCGTATTAAAGAGCACACTATTTTTGAGCGCGATGGTGCGGATTTACATTGCGAAATGCCGATTACTTTTCCACAAGCAACGTTGGGTGCGGAAGTGGATGCACCAACCTTGGACGGTAAAGTAAAAATTAAAATACCTGCAGGTACAGAAAGTGGGCGTGTATTTCGTTTGCGCGGACATGGTGTGAAAGATGTACGTGTGCGTCAGCAAGGTGATTTGTATGTGCGGGTGCAAATTGCAGTGCCGAAGAAGTTGACAGATAAACAGAAAGAGTTACTACAAGCCTTTGCTAAAGAGACGGGAGATGAAGTATACCCCGAGCGTTCTTCATTCTTGGGTAAAGTTAAAGATTTGTGGGATGATTTGGCAAGCTAGCGAATTGGTTATACTGTATGGCATGAGATTAGCAGGAAGGGGATAAGTATGCGTATCATTATCACAGGTGCTTCAGGTCGAATGGGACAAATGCTTATCCGTGCTGTGTTGTTGGCGAAAGGTGCGAGCTTGGTGGGCGCAACAGAGCGTGTAGGGTCAGCAAGTGTTGGTAAAGATGCAGGTGTAATGGTTGGTCTGGAAGCATGTAATGTTCACATTGCTGACACCTTGGGTGATTGTGGAGAGGCTGATGTATTAATCGACTTCACCGCTCCCCAAGCTTGTTTAGAACATGCTCAATTTGTTGCCCATAACAATATGGCTATGGTGATTGGGACAACAGGTTTTGATGTGGGTGAACAAGCTAAGTTGGATAATACTTTAAAAAATAGGCCAACGGTGGTTGCAGCAAATTATTCCGTGGGCGTTAACCTAGCCCTTAACCTCATTGAACAAGCTGCGAAAGTTTTAAGTGCTGACTACGATGCTGAAATTTATGAAGCACATCATAAGCATAAAGTGGATGCACCATCAGGGACAGCACTTGCCATGGGTAAGGCTTTGTCAGTTGGGCGCGGTGTTAACCTTGATGATGTGGCAGTGTACTCCCGTGAAGGTATAACGGGGGCAAGGAAAAGTGGAAGTATAGGTTTTTCCGTGGTGCGTGGTGGTGATATTGTAGGCGATCATAAAGCCATGTTTATTGCTGATGAAGAACGCATTGAAATCAATCATTTTGCATCAGATAGAATGGTGTTTGCCAAAGGTGCCGTTCGCGCAGCACTTTGGTTGGGTGAGCAAGATGCAGGGCGTTATGATATGCAGGATGTGTTAGGTCTTAAATAAAACGTGAGTAAGCCAGCTGTTGAACGAGGATTCACCTTGATTGAAACCTTGGTGGCGCTGGGTATTGCAGCAGTTGCATTAACAGTGCTTGCAGGACGCTTGGGTTTATCTGCGGATACACAACGCACGCTCATGGTGCATTCTACCATGTTAGAAGTGGCAACCAATATTCTTGAGCAGCAGCGCTTGAGTGACGTGGTACAGCTTGATGATAAAGAGGGCGATGTTGAAGCGCGTGGCATGAAGCTACATTGGAAGATGTCGGCAGAAAAAACGGCGCTGGATAATTTCGTTCGCCAAAATGTGGTCGTTTCTTATCCAAGCGAGCCTGATGTGTCCTTATTTTTGTTTCATGCCAAACCATAAATATATACAGGGGTTTACCCTGATTGAAGTATTACTTGCGATTGTGGTGTTTTCTTTGATTGCATCGGTTACGTATACAGCCCTTGGCCCAGCGGGCGAAGGATTTGTGATACTTAAGGACAGCCGTGTGCAGTTGGAGAAGCAGCAATGGGTGGGTAAGCAGTTGCGTCGTGATGTAGCGTATTTGAGCGAAACTACGGATAAAAATATACCTGTCGTACAGCTTATCAACGATAGCCGTGGGCAAAGCGATTTTGATGAATTACGTTTGCTTATTCGAGACCCTATGTACCCAGGCTTAACCTTGGTTCGATATTTTGTGGATGAAACCACGCAACAGCTCAAACGTGAAGCGATTAGCCCGTGGGCGAGAACGCATGTTGAACCGATTTCTTGGGATTTGGCTGAAGTAGAATCGTTTGCAGTTGAGGCTTTTGTTCCGAAATCAGGATACAAACAAGTGTTGAATCAGCAAAAACCTTTTGTGATTCCCAAAATGATTAAAGTGATGGTGCGAGATGCTCGCGGTGAAATGTTTTATAATTTACCTGTGTTTATTCAGTAGCACAGGTTTGTTTTTTCGTTGACAGTACGACATTTGCCTTATAGCAATCGCTTGTCTTTGACGCATGAGATGGCTGCAAGCTAAAACATTCGCAGCAAAATCTTTTAAGACGATTCTATTAAATACCCTATTTTATTAACTTGTTTGCGCAATAATTTTAATTTTATCATGTGCGGAACAATGGAGTTTTACATATTATGGCCTCTGACGAAGCAATAGATACAACTGAAGTGACAACCGAGAAAGTTGCGAAAAAACCAGCGCGGAAACCGCGGGTAAGTAAGAAAAAGGTTGATGCTGAAGCGGGTGTTGAAGTGGTAGAAAAGCCCAAACGTCGCCGTCGTACCAAGAAAGAAATGGAAGAGGCCAAAGCTGCTGAATCGAATGTGAAAACAGAAGCAGTTGAAATGAAAAAAGAAAAGATAACTCAACCTACTGAGGCTAAATCAGAAAAAAAGGCTGTTCAACCTACAGAGGCTAAGCCAGAAGAAAAGACATCAACTGAAGCTGGGTCTGAGCAAGGCGAGAAGCAACAACAATCGCGCCATCCACGTCAGAAGAATGGGCGCAATAACCATAGGAATGGGCGCAACAACCATAAAAACAATCGTCGAAATAAAGAACAGCAAGAGGAAGAACCTGTTTCGACTGAATTTGAAGGTATCACCCTCCATTTGCAGGAAATCTCTGCGATGAGCCAGCAAGAGCTTTTGGAAAAAGCGGATGAGTTGGGCATTGAAAATGCAGCGGGCAAACGTAGGCAAGCGCAAGTGTTTGCTATTCTTAAAGAGCACAGTTTAAGAGGTGGTACGGTTATCTCAGAAGGTGTACTTGAAATTCTACCCGATGGTTATGGTTTTTTGCGAACGGCAGAGGCTGATTATGTATCAGGTACTGATGATGTTTATGTATCTAATCAACAAATACGTCGTAGTTATTTGCGTAAGGGTGACTTGATTGCAGGCGAAGTTCGCGCACCACGCAGCCGCGAGAAATATTTCGCACTTAAAAATGTTATTTCCATCAATGATGAAGCACCAGAGATTGCACGTACAAAAGTATTGTTTGAAAACTTAACACCAGTGTATCCGAATGAGCGAATCAAAATGGAAATTGAAGACCCCACGCGCAAAGATATGACGGGGCGTGTGATTGATTTGGCAGCACCCATAGGGAAAGGACAGCGCGGTATTTTGGTTGCACCGCCTCGCACGGGTAAAACAGTGATGATGCAATCTATTGCTCATGCCATTGAAGCCAATCACCCTGAAATTCACTTGATGGTATTGTTGGTGGATGAACGACCTGAAGAAGTGACGGACATGAAGCGTTCGGTAAAAGGCGAAGTTGTATCGTCCACGTTTGATGAACCGCCACAACGCCATGTTCAAGTGGCTGAAATGTTGATTGAGCGCGCTAAACGGTTGGTAGAACATGGTCGCGATGTTGTTGTTTTACTGGATTCAATTACTCGTTTAGCGCGAGCATATAATATTGTATCCCCATCTTCGGGCAAAGTATTGTCGGGTGGTGTGGATGCCAATGCTTTGCACAGGCCAAAACGTTTCTTTGGTGCGGCAAGGAACATCGAAGGTGGCGGCTCATTAACGATTATTGCGACGGCTTTGGTGGATACAGGAAGTCGCATGGATGAAGTGATTTTTGAAGAATTTAAAGGTACAGGCAATATGGAGATTCATTTGAATCGTCAGCTTGTGTCTAAGCGAACTTTCCCTGCCATTGATGTGGCATCGAGTGGAACACGTAAAGAAGAGTTGTTGGTTGAGCCAGCAGAGCTTTCAAAAATGTGGGTGCTACGGCGTATTATGTCACCGATGGACACAGTGGGTACGATGGAATTTTTGTTGGATAAACTTAAAGCAACTAAAAATAATGCCGAATTTTTCGAGTCGATGAATAAGTAAACAAGGTACGAAGCCATGAGTATTGCAAGGGCTGACTTGCTATCATGGACTATAAAGCTATGATGCCCTCGTTTTATAGGGTATAAAGGAGACAGTTATGGGTAATTCAACACAGTTTATTATTGCAGGTAACTGGAAAATGAATGGTTTACTCAAAGAAAGCCTGGCCTTTGTTGATGCACTGACTGCTAATCCGAATTCAGATGCTGTTGAAATGGTCATCTGTCCGCCCTATACACTGCTTCATCCTTTGGCTAAACCTTTTGCAGATAAAGGTGTGACTTTGGGTGCAGAAAACATGTACTTTGAAGAAAGTGGAGCTTTCACAGGCTCTATTTCACCATCTATGCTTAAAGATGCAGGGTGTCACTATGTGATTCTGGGGCATTCTGAGCGTCGCGATATAATGCATGAAGGTAATACTTTGTTGCGCAAGAAATTAGGGGCGGCTTGGGATGCAGGTTTGGTACCAATGTTTTGCATAGGCGAACACTTGGAAGAACGCGAAGCGGGCACGACGAATGATGTGCTTAAAGAACAACTTGCCGTACTTGCTGGTACAGATACAAACCTACCTTTGGTGGTTGCATATGAACCTGTTTGGGCGATTGGCACAGGCAAAACAGCTTCACCAGAGCAGGTTTCTGAAACTCACGCCTTTGTGCATGAAGAATTGGCAAACTTGGGTCGCAAATGTAAAGTATTATATGGTGGAAGTGTCAATGCAGCGAATGCTGAAAGTTTAATGGCTTGCACAGGTGTTGATGGTGCATTGGTAGGCGGAGCTAGCTTAAAGGCTGACTCATTTATGGAAATTGTTACAGCTGCGGCACGCGTAGCAAGTTAGGAGAAGAAATGACAACGGTATTATTAACTGTACATATTATTGTAGCTATTTTGCTTATTGGCGTAGTGCTGATGCAACGTGGCCAAGAAGGCGGTATTGGCGGTATTGGCGGCGGAAGCTCACAATCATTATTTGGTTCTGGCGGTTCGGGTTCATTCCTCGTTAAAGCCACAGGTATTTTGGCAGCAACATTCATGATGACCAGCTTATCGCTGGCATTTTTCTCACAAAAAGAAGCAGGGTCTGTTTTAGATGGCGCTGCACCGGCTGGTATTGTTCAGCAGCAAGCGCCACAAGGTGGAGCAGCCTTTGATACGAATCAGTTAAAAGGTGATTCTGGAGATGCGCTTCCCGCCGCGGAATAACCCCTTAACATTTAACATAAGCCGGAGTGGTGAAATTGGTAGACACGCTACCTTGAGGGGGTAGTGGGGCAACCCGTGCTGGTTCGAGTCCAGTCTCCGGTACCAGCAAGCAAAAGAAGCAACTTAATGTTGCTTCTTTTGCGCGATAGTCCAAATCAAGCCGAAGCGACTTAATGTCGCTTTTTTTTGCGCGATAGTTCATCTCAAACTGAAGCAACTTAATGTTGCTTCTTTTGCGCGATAGTCCATCTCAAACTGGAGCAACTTAATGTTGCTTCCTTTGCGCGATAGTTCAAATCAACCGAAACGACACAGCTATTTTTAAGGGTAATACGAATAACTTTGATAACGTTTTATGGTTGATAGGCGCTAAAATAAGCTGGATATTTTTAAGAAATAAAGGCATGAAACTTGCCCATAAGATAGCTAGGGTTTATGCTGTGCGTTATGGGTTTACCCCTTGTTTGCCCTAAACGGCAAAAGGGAATTTTACAGTTTGCATAAGGTGCGTTTATGTCATTTAATTTAGAAACCATGATGATTTCAGGCAAAGAGATGCTGCCATTGATTGAAGGTGGGAAAGGTGTTGGTGTTTCAACAGGTTTAACCTCTGGTGAATGGGCAAAGGCAGGTGGTATTGGCACAGTCTCTGCGGTAAACGCAAGTCGTGTTGATGATAATGGTGACATTATTCCCGTAGACTACAAAGGGCGAAATCGGAATGAACGCTTTAAAGAGCTAGTACAGTTTGGCATTGAAGGTGGTTTAACCCAGCTTCGCCAGGCGCATGATATTGCAGGTGGTCATGGTAGGTTGCATGTAAATGTGCTTTGGGAAATGGGTGGAGCTCAACAAATTTTACATGGTATTCTCAAAGAAGCTCAAGGCATTGTACATGGTGTAACATGTGGTGCGGGTATGCCCTTTAAACTTGCCGAAATTGCAGCAGAATATGGTGTTCATTATTACCCTATCGTTTCTTCAGGGCGTGCATTTCGTGCGCTTTGGCTCCGCTCTTATCGAAAAGCTCCAGAGTTCCTTGGTGGTGTGGTGTATGAAGACCCTTGGCTTGCTGGTGGGCATAATGGGCTTTCCAACACTGAGAAGTTTGATCAGCCACAAGACCCTTATCCGCGTGTTAAAGAATTACGTGCTACAATGAACAAGTTTGGTTTAGAAAATACGCCTATCATTATGGCAGGTGGCGTTTGGTATTTGCGTGATTGGGCAGATTGGATGACAGATCCAGAGGTTGCCCCGATTGCATTTCAATTTGGTACGCGACCATTGCTTACGCAAGAAAGTCCTGTGCGCGATTCATGGGGCGATACCTTACTCGGGTTAAAAAAAGGTGACGTGGCACTAAATCCCTTCTCTCCAACAGGGTTTTATTCATCAGCTGTACGCAATACTTTTCTTGATGAGCTTTATGCACGTTCTGAGCGTCAGATTTCGTTTACTGACCATGATGAACCAGCAGATGACCATACAGAATCATTCAAATTCGGACCTCGAAACCGTGAAGTGTTTTTAACAGCGCATGGTAAAGAAAGTGCTGAGAAGTGGATAACACAAGGTTTTACCAAACCTTTGGTTACGCCAGATTCAACATTTGTCTTTGTTAGTGAAGAGAAAGCTGCCGAAATTCGTAAAGACCAGTTGGATTGCATGGGCTGCTTGTCGCAATGTAAGTTTAGTAATTGGGCAGATAATGAAAAAGGTACAACAGGTCATAAAGCTGACCCTCGTAGTTACTGCATCCAAAAAACGTTACTGAACTCTGCTTATGGTGATGCGCCAGAACATAACCTGATGTTCTCGGGTCATGCAGCGTATAAATTCGCCCAAGACCCATTCTACAACGATGGTTTTATTCCCACAGTGAAGCAGCTTGTAGATCGTATTGCCACGGGTGACTAATTAGCATCACTATCTTTTCTGCAGGAGGGCTACTGGCTTGAGTGATTTGCGCGAAAAAGCAGTCCGCAGCGGTAAAGATACGATTTTGATTGCCATTCTAGAAAAAGTGATTGCTTTTACGCAGATTTTTCTGCTGGCAAGGCTGTTAAATCCTGAAGCATTTGGTGTTTTTGCCATGGCTATGGCATTGGTTATCGCGGGCACTGTATTTACCAGCCTTGGTACGGAGCGTATACTCATTCAAAGGCATGAACTTGATGATAGTTTTGTAGGTTCAATTTGGCTTGCGGAACTGGGACGAGGTTTTTTTGTCAGCTTATTATGCGTTGTTTTGGCTCCTTATTACGCTTTATGGATGCACGCTCCTGATGTCGAGCAAGTCTTATATTTTTTAGCATGGATACCCTTTTTATCTAGTTTACAAACGCCAGCAGTGATTATTGCTGAGCGTAACCTCCTTTTTCGACAAGTTGTTTTATTTCAGATTTTTTCTGGGCTTATCCAGTTTCTTATTCTTATTGCTTTGGCCTATGTTTATGCAGATGTTTTTGCTTTGGCGGTCGGCTTTACGATGATGGCCATTGTACGCTCTCTTTTTTCATGGGTTTGGTTTGGTTTGCAGTATCGACCAAGTTTTAATCGAGCACATTTTCAGGAGCTTTTGAGCACCGGCAAACACTACTTTGTGATTGCATTGGGTGGATATGCTATGACGCAAGGTGATAACTTGATGATTGGTAACATGCTTGGTGCTGTGGTGCTTGGTTATTATGTGATGGCATACCAAATTAGCCAATGGCCAGTAGACATTCTTAGTCGGGTGGTTGGCCGCGTTGCTTTGCCAGTGTTTAGCCGACTGCAACAAGATGCAGAACGTTTGCACCGAGCCTTTGATCAAGTTTTGCAGGTGCAGCTTCTTTTCTTAGTACCCATTATTGTGGGCATATTCTTTTTTGCACCTTTGATTGTGCCTCTGGTATTGGGCTCCGATTACACACCTTCTATTG
>JALUNK010000049.1:8950-40960 GCA_027055255.1 Ghiorsea sp. | reverse complement strand
TGTTTAACGTCAGCCAAACTATAACTGTTTTATTTTGAGATTGTCACGGCTGAAAAAACAGCCTGAAAAAGTGTACTTACTTTAACCAGCTGTCCACATCTTTTTCAAGATCATCCATCATTTTAGAAACATCTCGGAAGGACTTGGTTTGTAACTCTTCCATAGAAGCACTTGCTTCTTTAACCTTTGACTCATCTTTAAAGGTCAAATAATCTTTTTCTAAAATGCCAAGTAACACGATGATATCATCATAATGAGAATGCAGCTTCGGCAACAACATTTCCGATTTATATTGATTGGCTTTTTTAAGCTTTTTACCTTGTCCAAGAAGCTTATTCATACCTGATGCTTCTTCAGAAAGTAGCTTGAAAATATCCGTATAAACTTGATGCAATGCGTTATGCACAGCCTCAATTTTAGTAAAAACAGAGAAACCCTGAAGCCTACTTCCATCACCATAATACCATTTTCCAAAGCCACACTCCGTTGCGACAACAGGAACTTGGTTTTTGTCCACAGGTAACCCATTCACCAAGGCTTCAGCACGAACAACCCATGCTTTATGAGCAGCCCGAGCGGCACGAAGTTGCTGTATGGTGTCTGGAACTGGCATCGATCCTCTCTTAAAATTCGTTCTAAGGTGCCATTATATATAAGCTTCTATATTTTGGCTAGCTTTACAGAAATCTGACCGCGCACAGCATCTGTACTTTCAATTTCAACTGAAACTGCATCCCCTAAACCTATCGCAAAGCCACCCCGCTTGGCGGTTAAGCGATGATGTATCTCATCCAACTCAAAGCTACCTTGCAGATCATCCACATCCAATGCGGCTTCTGCCAAAGTTTCTTTCAAAGATAAGAAGACTTTCCGTTTGGTCACGCCTGAAACCACCGCTTCCATCACCTTGCCAATATCTTTTTTGTGATACAGTGCTGCAAGCATGGCTTGAGTATCCCACTCAGCGCGTTGTTGAATGCGTTCTTGCGTTGAAAGGTGTGCTCCTACGGCTTCCAAATCTTGTTTTGAAGACTTATTACCCGCTAACACAGCTTTCAACCTGCGGTGCGTAGTTAAATCGGCATAGCGACGAATCGGGCTGGTAAAATGCCCGTAACTTTCATAAGCCAAACCAAAATGCCCTACATTCGATGTGGTATATTTGGCTTGTTGCATAGAGCGAAGCACCAGCTTGTGCAATACTTGAGAGAACGGTTTACCTTCTGCGGCTGCCAAAGCTTGTTGCACATCTTTGGGGCGCACATCTTCGGTTTTAGGGTGTCTAATCTTAAGTCCAAATGCACCCAAAAATGCATTCAATTTCTCAATCGCCTCTCGCTCTGGTGCGGGGTGAACCCGATATAACTGCTCTACTTTTTTGCTTTCTAAGAAGGCTGCAACTGCTGTATTCGCAGCTAACATCATTTCTTCAATTAACTTGTGCGATACATGTCTATCTCTAGCTTCAATACGGGAAATACTATCTCCATCAATCACGGCTCGTACTTCTGGTGCATCAATTTCCAATGCACCACGTCTGCTGCGATTGCGCTCCAACATTTGATACAAATGCATTGCCGTATCCAACATCTCTTGCACTTTAGGTTCAGTCACCGCACCTTTATCTTGGTTTTCAATCCATGCTGTGGCTTTTTCATAAGTTAAGCGTTCATAAGAGTAAATCACTGCATTATACACCCGTGAAGTCCTGCGTTTACCGCCTGCATCAAAGCGCATACGCACCACCATGGCTAAACGGTCAACACAAGGATTAAGCGAACATAAACCATTGGATAGTTTCTCGGGTAACATGGGAATCACACGGTCAGGGAAATAGAATGAATTACCTCGTGACAATGCTTCTTTATCCAATGCCGAACCTTCATGCACATAATGCGCAACATCAGCAATCGCTACCCAAGCTTCATAACCGTCACCACGTTTTTGTACACAAATGGCATCATCAAAATCACGAGCATCTTCACCATCAATCGTGGCAAAAGGTAAATGCGTTAAATCCAATCGATCTTGTTTATCTTTGGCGCGAACTCGACTTGGAATAGCTGCGCTTTCCGCTTCAACGTCTGGTGGGAATGTTTCCGACAGTCCTTGCTCTGCAACAATCAAGTCTACCAACTTGGTTGGTGTTAAATTATCACCCATCACTTCAAGTATTTTACCGCGAAGTGGATTGGTTCCACGTTGAATTTCAACACGTACCCAATCGCCATGATGTGCGCCATTCGCATCATCACCCTTAATTAAAATGCTCATTTGCATACGCTTGGAACGCGGATATACAAAACCCAATCCATGTTCAATTTTAAATTGCCCTGTGATTACGCTTGATGCATGTTCCACCATACGCACCATCGCACCCGCTTCGCGACCACGGCGCATAAATGTGCGCACTTCTACTTTATCACCATGCATCACATCGCGCATCTCATCCACAGAAAGAAACACATCTTCGTCGCGCCCTTCTACATTCACAAACCCAAATCCATCAGGATGTGCTGACACTACACCTATCCAAGTTTTATCACTGGGTTTACCACGTTTATCTTCTTTTCGCTTGCCATACACACCGCGTGAACTTCCACCCTCGCGACTAACATCATTATCTTTAAACTTTTTCTTGCGCTCTGGTGGTGCAGATGGCCATGCAAAAGCTTTCGGCTCATCTGTTGATGCGTCTTCTTTACGGGTTCGCCTACGTCCAGCTTTGTCGCTGCTTTTATCACGTTTACCGTAGTCTTTATTTTTTTTACTCAAAATTGTTTATCCTCGAAGCTCTGCTTCAAACTTTTTATTCATCGCCTCAATCACTGCCTGCATAGCTTTATCCGAATCTTCTTGGGTGAGTGTACGCTTCGCATCTTGTAAAACAAACCTAACCCCTAAACTCACCTTACCTTCAGGCACACCTTGCCCCGCATACAAATCAAAGATATGTGCCTGCACAAGCTGCTGGCCACATGCCTTACGCACGGTCTGCAAAATAGCATCTGAAGTCGTTTCCTTATCAAACAAAAACACCAAGTCCCGCTCAATGGAAGGAAACTCTGGTAAAGGCTGAAATTTAGCTTTCTTGCCTGTATGAAGTTGGTCTAGGTTAATCGATGCAATAAAAACATCCGCATCCAAATCAAATCCCGATGCAATTTCAGCATCCACTTTACCGATAAAACCAACCACTGCTTTACCAACAAAGATTTTTGCCGTTTGCCCAGTTTGCAAACCTTGAGCATCATCATCTGCCATAAATCGTGCCGTTAAACCACGCGCAGATAGCCATGCTTCCACAGCACCTTTCATATCAAAGAAGTCAGCCCTGCGCGCTTTCGCATACCAAGTATCGTCTTGCAAGTCACCTGTCATTAGCCAAGCAATAACATTGGTTTCTTTGCGCTCATACATAGGACCATCATACAAACGCCCTTGCTCCACCAATGCCACACCTGCTTGTTGGCGGTTCATATTGTATTTTGCGGTGTTCAACAGCCCTGGGAATGCAGACCTGCGCATCACACCCATAGCTTCTGAGATTGGGTTAGATAATACCAAATCTTTACCGTCATCCGCCACAAATAAGCGCTGCTCATCCGCAGAGATAAAGGCATAATTAATCACTTGCACAAAACCTTGTTCCACAGCAGATTCTACAGCATTATACAACTTGCGTGGTTTAATCGTCGCCAATGCAGGCATCACCGCAGGAATAGCGTCAAAACCAATCACACGTGCATATTCTTCAGAAATATCTTCGACAATCGACACATCATGCCTATGACTTGGCACAGAGAATAATAATGCATCACCTTCATGTTCAATACCAAAACCCATGCGCTCAAGCACAGCATCCGCAGATTCAGGTACATCAATACCTAAACGTGATTCAATGCGCTTCATACTCACTTTAATCTGTTTATCTTTCACTAAATCTTCCGCATCACCCACACTAGTCGTGATGCTTACCTCACCACCAAATAGGCCTGTAATCATTTGTGCCACTTGATCCATCGCCACAGCAATCATGGCAGGGTCAACGCCACGCTCAAAACGCATAGATGAATCCGACACCAAAGCTTGTGTGCGACGAGTAGTACTAATTTTCGCAGCTTTAAATGCTGCCGACTCCAAAATGATATTTGTCGTTTTTTCTGTCACACCCGTAGGCTCTGAACCCATGATTCCCGCCAAGGCAATCACATGCTTACTATCTGCAATCACAAGGTCGCTAGTGTGTAATGAAACGTCTTTACCATCGAGAGATTTAAACTTCTCGCCTTCAACCGCCAAGCGTACTTCAATATCACCTTTTAAAGTATCCGCATCAAAAGCGTGCATAGGTTGCCCTAAATCCAGCATGGTATAGTTAATCACATCCACCACGCCATTGATGGGGCGCAAACCTGCAGCAATCAATCGCGCTTGTAGCCAATCGGGTGAAGCAGAAACTTTTACGCCTTCAATCTTACATGCTGTATAAAGCGGGCAATCATCAGTCGCACTGACCGATACTTTAGGCGCAGCAACGCTATCGTCCGTTGCCACCACTTCATCGCCTGGCTCAATCAAGGGCAATGCATAATCGGCAGCCAAATCACGGGCAATGCCTCTTAAGCTCATGCAATCGCCACGATTGGGCGTGATATCCAAATCAAGCACAGCTTCTTCAAGCTCTAAATATTCGCCGACTTCCTCACCCACAGGTGCATCTTGCGGCAGAATCAATAAACCATCAGCATCTTCAGCCAAACCAAGCTCTGCTTCCGAGCAGCACATCCCAAAGCTAATTTCACCACGGATTTTACCTTTTTTGATTTTTAAACCGTTAGGTAAACTTGTACCTACCGTTGCCACAGGTACTTTATCACCTGCTTTCATATTGCCTGCACCGCAAACAATAGATAAATGCTCCACATCACCCAAATCAATCTTAAGCAATTTCAATTTATCTGCATCAGGGTGTGGTTTCATCTCTGCGATAAGTCCAACGCGTACACCTTGCACACCCGCACGTGGCATATCAATGCCTTCAACTTCATGACCCAAGCGCACCAAATCATCAGCAACCTCTTGGGTCGTTTTTTCAATCGGTGTGTGTTCTTTTAACCAAGAAAATGGAATTTTCATCGACTTAAGCCCCCATCCTGCGTAAGAATCGAACATCATTTTCAAAAAATAATCGTAAATCTGGAATACCATGTTTGAGCATGACCAAACGCTCTACGCCAAGACCAAAGGCAAAGCCAGAATAGACTGTGCTATCGATGCCCACAGCTTTGAGCACATTGGGATGAATCATGCCGCTGCCCAACACTTCAATCCAACCGCTACCCTTACAAATTCGGCAGCCTTTGTGATTGCAGAATACACAACCAATATCCACTTCCGCAGATGGTTCCGTAAATGGGAAATAATGCGGACGCAACCGAATCGGCACATCTTTCTCAAAATAAGCCGATAAGAAATGTTGTAACACTCCTTTCAAATTGGCAAGAGATACATCTTTATCGACTTTAAATACTTCAACTTGGTGAAACATCGGTGAATGGGTCACATCATAATCACAACGGTACACACGCCCTGCTGCAACCACAGCAAGCGGTGGCTCACCACCAGCATCCACACAAGCTTGCATAGCGCGAATTTGCACAGGTGAAGTATGCGTTCTTAAAAGCATAGCTTCATCCTCACCTTCAGCATTGAAGAAAAAGGTGTCATGGCTAGCACGCGCAGGATGTTCTTGCGGAATATTTAAAGCATCAAAATTATGAAACTCATCTTCAATCTCAGGGCCTTCAGCCATCTCAAAACCCATTTGGGCAAAAATAGCTGTCATTTCATTCAACCCCTGCTGCACAGGGTGCAACGCACCTTGGGGACACTTGCGACCCGCTAAGGTCACATCAATGCGTTCTGCTTCAATACGTGCTTCACTAGCTTTCGCCGCCAACACCTGCTCAGCTTTTTCCAAAGCTTCCGCCAACACACCTTTGGTCGCATTCACAAACTGGCCAATCACAGGCCGCTCTTCAGGTGGCAATTTACCCACGCCTTTAAGCACGCTGGTCAACTCACCTTTTTTACCCAAATAATTCACGCGCAGGTCTTGCAACGCTTGCAAATCTGCTGCTTCTGCAAAAAGCCCCAGTGCTTTGTCTTGCAAAGACTTTAACTGTGCTTTTAATGAATCAATTTCACTCATTTACTTCCTCTCCATCTAAACCCTAAGCTGCCTTTGCTTTCTTCCAAGTGCAAGGTCACCACAAACAAAAATGGCAGAGCTGTTAAGGCTCTGCCATTCTTCAATCGAATATCCGACATTTGTCGGGAATAAATTATTGAATGTTTGCTTTAGCCGATTCTGCAAGCTGCGTAAACGCTTCTGCATCACGAACTGCGATATCAGCAAGCACTTTACGATCTAGTGTGATACCTGCTTGAGTTAAGCCAAACATGAAACGTGAATAGCTTAAACCATTCAAACGTGCTGCAGCATTGATACGAACAATCCAAAGGCTACGGAAATCACGTTTTTTAACTTTACGGTCACGGTATGCATACTGACGACCTTTATCTACTGCTTGTGTTGCTACACGGAAACAGCTCTTACGACGACCGTAATAACCTTTTGCAGCTTTAATAACTTTCTTATGACGGGCATGTGCCTGTACACCTGATTTTACGCGAGGCATATCTTTCTCCTATCTCTAATCTTTACGCGCCAGGAATCAAACGATTCAAGGCTTTAACATCGGAATCCGCAACCAGTGTTGTTCCACGGAACCCACGAATACGCTTCGGCGATTTTTTGGTCAAAATATGTTGCGCATTTGCTTTATTGCGCTTCCATTTACCGCTTCCAGTTTTTGAGAAACGTTTTGCAGCACCACTATGTGTTTTCATTTTAGGCATAACTTTACCAACCTCTATTTCTTCAACGGATTAATGATCATAATCATTTGCCGTCCTTCCATGTTAGGCATCTTTTCAGGTTTGCCCAATTCCTTTACTTCTTCAGCAATATGTTCCAATTGCTCACGTCCTTGCCCTGTGTACGCCATTTCGCGACCACGAAAGCGCAAAGACACTTTAACTTTATTACCTTCCGATAAAAATTTACGTACATTTCTAAGCTTCACATCCAAATCATGTTGGTCAGTGGTGGCGCGAACCTTCACTTCCTTAACCTGAATCACATGTTGCTTTTTCTTCGCTTCATTGGCTTTCTTGCTTTGGTCGTACTTGTACTTACCGTAATCCATGATTTTACAAACGGGAGGCTTGGCATTGGGTGACATCATAATCAAGTCCAAACCAACATCTTGTGCTTTTGCAATAGCTTCATGGCGCTTCAATACACCAATTTGCTCTCCATCATGACCAATAACACGAACCTCAGCGGCTTCAATATCATGGTTTACTGCCAATTCTTTCTTAGCGATAAGTAACTCCTTCCAATGTTGCTTCGTACAATTTTATCATCCCACTTAAAGGTACTGTTTGGTCATGTTTTGCATCTCAGCAATCCATTCATCGACTGTTTTCGTACCCAAGTTGTCGCCAGCTCGGTTACGCACAGACACAGTATTTTCCTCTTTTTCACGCTCACCAACCACCAAAATAAATGGCACACGCTGCAAAGTGTGGGCGCGCACCTTATAGCCGACTTTCTCATTACGCAAGTCCGATTCTACTCTAAAGCCAGCAGTCTGCATTTTTTCAGTGATTTCCTGAACATAATTAGCTTGTGATTCCGAGATATTACATACCACCACTTGCGTTGGTGCAAGCCAGAATGGGAATTTACCCGCATGCTCTTCAATCAGAATACCAATAAAGCGTTCAAGCGAACCTAGAATAGCCCTGTGCAACATCACAGGCACATGTTTTTTATCATCTGCGCCAATGTATTCCGCATCAAGGCGACCCGGCATAGAGAAGTCCACTTGAATGGTGCCACACTGCCAAACCCGACCCAAACAATCTTTTAATGAGAACTCAATTTTAGGACCATAAAATGCGCCTTCGCCAGGGTTTAATCCGTATGCAATGTCTTTGGCTTTTAATGCTTCATGCAAAGATGATTCCGCCTTATCCCATTGCTCATCTGTGCCCACCCGTTTTTCAGGGCGGTCAGATAAGAAGATAATCACTTCTTCAAAGCCAAACTTCTTGTATGTCTCATAAACAAGGTCGATAAATGCGCCAACCTCATCTTGAATTTGCTCTTCAGCGCAGAAAATATGCGCATCATCTTGTACAAAATTACGCAAGCGCATCAAACCATGTAGTGTACCTGATGGTTCATTGCGGTGGCATGAACCAAATTCAGCCAAACGCAAAGGCAAATCACGATATGAATGTAGTTTTTGATTGAATACCTGAATATGACATGGGCAGTTCATGGGTTTAATCGCATACTCACGATTTTCTGTGCAGGTGGTAAACATATCCTCACGGAACTTTTCCCAATGCCCAGATTTTTCCCAAAGCTTTCTATCCACCACTTGCGGTGTTTTAATTTCTTGGTAACCGTTATCGCGCATGATGTTGCGGATTTCATTCTCTACCACTTGCCAAACATTCCAGCCTTTAGGGTGCCAAAAAATCATGCCCGGCGCCTCTTCTTGCAGATGGAATAAATCCAACTGTTTTGCCAATTTTCTGTGGTCACGCTTTTCAGCTTCTTCCAAACGGTGCAAATAAGCTTTTAAATCATCTTTGCTTGCCCAAGCTGTACCGTAAATGCGGTGAAGCTGTTCATTGTCCGCATTACCTTCCCAATATGCGCCCGACACTTTCATCAATTTAAAGTGTTTCAATTTAGAAGTATTCGGCACATGCGGACCACGACAAAGATCAGACCATTCACCTTGTTTATACAGGCTTACTTCTTCACCTTCTGGGATGCGACCAATCAATAATGCTTTATATTTTTCGCCAATATTTTCAAAATGTTGAATCGCATCATCACGCGCACAAACTTCACGTACAATAGGAAGTTTACGCTTGGCAATTTCTTTCATTTTCTTTTCAATGGTTTTTAAATCTTCAGGTGTAAATGCGCGTTCAAAAGCAAAGTCATAATAAAAGCCATCTTCAATCACAGGGCCAATGGTCACTTGCGAAGTTGGGAAGACTTCTTGCACAGCCATGGCCAATAAATGCGCGGTTGAATGGCGGATAATATCTAAAGCTTCATCGGATTTTTCAGTAATCAGAGCAACACTATCACCATCCGATAAGGCATGAGATAAATCAACCACTTCATCGTTAACTTTCGCAGCAATCACCGCCCTTGCTAAACCTTCGCCAATATCTTTAGCTAAATCAAAAGCAGTTGCCTTGTTTTCTAAGGTTCGTGTAGAGCCATCTGGCAATTGAATATTCATGATAAAGCTCTACCCCTTGAGTGATATAAATAAATGGTAGGCTCGGGCGGTTTCGAACCGCCGACCCCCACCATGTCAAGGTGGTGCTCTACCCCTGAGCTACGAGCCTAAATACGTTGTAAGTACTACATCTACAACCTTTTCTATAATTGCAATTTCTTAAAAGTTGCACTATAGTTGCAATGAAGTTTTTTTCTGATTCAAAAAAACTAGTCCGAAATATCCTCAAAACGTTGCGGCATGATATGCAGGAGAGAACTCATGGCAAGCATTACAAAGAGAGTACTACAAGATGGCTCCGTACGCTGGCTCGCCCAAATTCGCAAAAAAGGTTTTAAAACTGTAAACATAACAAAAAACACGAAAGCTGCAGCAACAAAAGCTGCTCGAGATATTGAAGTTGCTATCGATAGTGACACCTGGGATGAGTTTGCAAAAGAGGAACAAAAAAAAGGGAACACATCATTAGAATACTTTATCCAACGATACCTAAAAGAAATCACTCCTCACAAACAAGGCGGGGAAAAAGGTATCATCAACGAGACAAGCGCCCTCAACCAAGTACTTCGTTCCCCACTAGGGAAAATGGATATTTACCGCATAAAAACTGGACACGTTATAGAGATCTCAAATGCGTGGAGAGATAAGGGAAATAAACCTGAAACCATTATCCGAAAACTCACCACTCTTCACGATGTATTCAAGCACATACGAACTACTTGGCGACATGAAAATATCACAAACCCAGTAAGCGGTGCAAAACCAAGGAGCCCCGCAGGATCAGGCGAACGAAGCAGGGCATTAACCGAGAAAGAACTCACCTCCCTACGAGAGGAACTGAACAAATGTCAAAGCCCATACATACGTTGGTTATTTGATTTAGCACTAGAAACAGCAGGCCGCCGCAGAGAACTTCTCGAAAATACTTGGGGGAATACCCATCTAGAAAATGGATACCTACAAATTGGCAAGGGTATCTCTAAAACCAGAACCTTTCGCCTTGTTCCGTTAACCCCAAAAGCCAAAATAATCCTTACAGAAATGCAGAAATATCATAAGATCAACCATCCAGATTCAGAACAACTTTTCCCCATTACCGCGAAAGCTTTTGAAGAGGCTTGGAAAAAAGTAAAGATCCGATCCAAGATTGAAAACTTTCAATTTCAAGATACTCGACACATAGCAACCACCATGCTATCCAACATCTATCCAAAAATGCAAGACCTCGCAAAAATAACAGGCCATAAAAAATTAGAGACTCTCCTCATCTATTATGAAGAAGACATTGGAGAGCAGGTCGCACAAATGAATAAACACTACTTAGCATAAGTGGGCATTAACCAAGATATTTAAAATCACTTTTCTTGTTGACCTAATACTTACTGACTGACTGGCTCTGAGGTTTATGCGTTGCTATAGCGTGTGCGAATCTGGCAGACTCATAATCTTCAACCAAGTACAAGTGATACAACATAAAAATGTAAATACAAAACCCACAAGCTTAACTGATTAGCGCACCAAAACAAAACATGGCCGTATGTTTCATTTTTACTCAATTCATGTATATGTTTCTGCATGAAATGTGTAAATGTAACCGTCTACTGGATAAAGAAGAACTTGCCGAGTGGTTTGGGGTAAAGCCCCAAACTATCAGCAATCGATTATCCAGAGGGGAAGACCTACCTCCATCTATAAGGTTTGGTGGCGTACGTAGGTGGCCAGAACAAAAGGTTCATGAATGGATAACTAACAACTTAGAATGAGCACTGCCACACTTGTAAAAATAAAGCGCTGGGAATCTAAATACATTATGAATCAACAATGCAAGCCATATGCAGAGTCTTATCCAAATAGCCAACTGAATATTATTTAAAAAGCCCTGTTGGCATGATTATCTGACCATCTAATTTCGGCCAAAAGAAGCCGTTCGGAACTTTCATTTTGGAACTTAATATGAGTCTACTTTTTTAGGGGTAGTCCAACCCCTAGAAACACACGTAAAACATATCATGCTTCAAAACCTAGGTAAATCATAGATACAACCAAAAAACTTTGCACTGTAAATAAACTGAGGTAACAACTTCAGTCGAACTCGATTGCTATTGTTGGTTATTTGTGATAGTTATATAAGACAAATAATAAAATAGGAAGGTTGAAAAAATGAACATTATTTTTCTTGATTTTGATGGCGTTCTCAACAGCGACTCTTATCATAAGCACGAGATTTTTGGTGGCCGAGACTTCACAGTGTCTGATCAACTTCTCGCACTTCGTAGAGACCCTGAGAAAATGCTCGACCCCAAAGCAGTTAGATGTTTGAAGGACATTTGTGATGCATCAAAATCACGGGTTGTTATAAGCTCCAGTTGGCGAGTGTGGTTCACCACTCCTCGGATAATAAATATGTTTGAATCTAATGGGTGGAAGAATCCTCCTATTATCGGAGCAACCCCAAACTTATACCCCGAAGGAAAAAGCCGAGGTGATGAGATTAATAGTTGGCTGAAAGAAAATAACAAAGAACATGTGAGATATATAATCTTAGATGATGTAAACAACTTCCACCCATACCAAAAAGGTCAACTTTTTCTAACAGATATTGAAACAGGCCTTACTAGCGAGCATATTCAAAGCGTACTTCAAATGATTTCTAACAATGAGTACGACGATGATTGTAATGCGATAGTAGCTAACCCTCTATAGCCCTTTCAGGATCAAAACTTGGGTTTTTGCGGCATCGATTCACTTGCTCTAGACACTTAGGTGCCAGAGCTGAGCTGATTGCGCCATACAGCATAATCATAATAATATGCCACCGCCCCCTCTCCTTCGAAAAGAGGGATTTGCGCTCCAAACAGAAATGCGCGAAATGACACTAGTTGCTCAGGTTCCAAGTCTGATAACAGGACATACTCTATGCCATGCTTTTCTCTTTTAATTATTTCTGTCATTTAAACCTCCTTATTGTGCAAATCAAAAGCATAACGCTTGTTGAATTTAGGGTTTTCGAAACCACCAAATACACCGGGGTAGCCTCTAGGGTTGCATACCACCCGTGTGCCTTTGATATTGTAGTCAAAGCTGCTATGAGTATGCCCATGCGCCCACAAATCGACGTGCTCTCCCATCAGGTCTTCCACATCTGTAACAAAACAGCCGTTCCAGTAATTACCCGCATACTGTGGATGAATACTTTGCAATGATGGCGCATGATGCGTCACAACCACTGTTTTTCCATCGAATGGCTGTGAAATTTCACGCTTCAGCCAAGCTCGGTTTCTTTCAAATAAGCCTTGGGCATAGGCCTTATCAAACTGATTCATCCCAGACGTATCATCACCCACACTGATATAAGCCCCATCGCTATAGAGCACACCTGGCGCATCATGCAGGTTTGTCCACATGGTTGAGCCTAGGAAGCGTACATCTCCAATTACTAAAGACTCATTGTCTAACACTATCACATTAGAGCCTTCTGCTGCGACTTTCATCATCTCAATAGTCTCTTTCATTGTATGGTCTGAGTCGTAGAATTCATGATTTCCCGCTACATAAGCAACAGGAACATCAAATACTTGCTTAGCCCATAAAACACCTAGGTCTCCTTCTGCAATATCACCTGCTAGGACGACAATATCTGCATCAGTCACAGGAGGCACATACTGCGCATGGTCTAAATGAACATCTGATAACACTTGTACTTTCATGATAACTCGCCTCCATTTTTATTATTTGTAAATTTAAATGCGTTGAAAATTTCTTTGTTATTCTTTGCTAAACAAAAAGCTTCAATGTCCATGTGTGCTATTTGAGCCAAGCCCAAGCCAACTACAGCAACTCCATTATCGAGAACACCTGTATAGAATTGATGGTGATGCCCATGCACAATTAGCCGAGCGCCGAGCGAGGCAGCCAAGTCATCTAACTCTTCAAAGCCAAACTTGTGAGAACTTGGTGCTTCGTGTATAACTAGAATATCAGCTTTTTGTGTAGCTAAATAAGCATAATCTATAGGCCAAATTGATGTCATATTCGTACGCTCAAGCTGGGCAAATCTTTTCCCATTGTGACCTCGTTTCCATTCAAGGAGATCATTATACATCACACCAGATTTTGGATGCCAAATTTTAGGCCGAAAAATACCACCCAAACCTGCAACCCTTACGCCAGATAAGCTTTGCACTGATGCATGTAAGCATTGGCTCAGCCATGATGACTTAAACAAACTATCATACCATGACTGCCGATCCGAATCGTGATTACCAAAAATCCAATATAAGTTTCTTATACCAGAATATAACTGTTCTATTGCTTTGGAGTAACACATATCACCGAGTAATATTGTAGACTGAGGTTGGTATTTGTTTATATTATTTTTTATAATGGTGACTCGACCATGTGGGTCACCAACAAACATTAATGTATCAACAGCTCACCTCCAGTATGCCAAATGAATCCAACAGGCTTATTGCTTACATCATCATTGAGGTTAAACCCACTCACATCTTCTACCTTAATACTGAGTTTCTCACCGCGTTTATACCTATCTACCGCATGCGCAACCCCTTCTTCAATAGCCGCCTTTATCCGCCGAATTGATGCCCCTTCATAGTTTGACAGTAATTTTATTACACACTCATCTAGTTTTGAATCGAAATGATCCTGTACGTTCAACTCAACAAGTGTCTTTTTATAGAGGCTTGGTACCATTTTCATAAGCTCTGCGGATGAGGGTAATCGCACCTCAAGGACATCGAACCGATCCCTAATAGGTGGAGATAATAATGAAGCATCATTAGCTGTTGCAAACCAGTTCACCATACTTGCATTAGTTTTAATCCCAACATATTCATCTCGAAAATATTTAGCATTATTTTTTTCTAGGAGACCGTACAATGCATCTTCAATTGAACCAAATCGCTGGTCACTATCCGCCACCTTTTCAATTTCATCCAACAAAATTATGGGATTAGGGCAATTCCTTTCGACCAGAAGCTCATGGATTTTACCCTTGCTTCCATTTCCCCATTTTGGAGATAGGCCAACAATGTCAAAGCCATTTGATGAACAAGCACACGAATAACTATAAAACTCAGTGTTAAGCTCTTCCGCCAGCTTAAACAGAAAGGAACTCTTGCCCGACCCTGCAGGACCTGTAAGCAGGATAGCTCTGCCAAAGCTAATGCTTGGATACTTTTGCAAGCTATTCACTTTCATTTTACGCCGCAACTTCGCAACTACATTTTGAAAGTGTGGGTACTCTGCTTCTAAGCGATTTAAAATAGCATTATAGTTTTTTGGCTGTTTCCTCAACCTGCCAACTCCTTCTGAAGCTGCCATTTTCTCCAACAGTTTCTTTTCTGACATTCGTTTAAAGCTCTCACCCATTTCTTGAATTTTATGGCGCACTTCTTCAGCATCAAAAAGTTTAACATCATACGGTGACTTTCGCCTTCGCAACGCTTTAAAATGACCTTGATTAAAGTTGTATGGATTATCGTCAAATGAACGCGTTGGTTTACTAAACATCTTACTTGGTTGACGCGCCACACGATTATCTTCATCTGCAAAGGGAACATCATTACTATCATCAAATTTTACTGCATTGTTTTTTTCATTTATGGGCATGGACAGCTCTCCTTGATTAAAAAAAGGGAATACAAAAAGAATACAGGCGCAATCGACCTGCATTAACGGTTAAAGAGTGCTGTGTTTTTTGAAAATTTAAGCTTAAAAAAGCCTAAGGAGTTACAGGGTGACTGTATCAAGCACAGCAAGGTTATGTGTGAGGCTAGGCATACTGTGCTCCTTATGTTTACTGAAAAATAGAACTCTTCGAAAAGAGTAAAGGTATACTACAGACTAAAGTCCAAAAGTCAATATTTAAATGCTGAACTTTAACCACACAGGGTATTCTATAGTAATTCATGAATTGAAGTGCCGCCTGTCATTCCCGTGAAGGCGGGAATCCATTACCTTTCTAATTTGAATTATATGTGGATGCCCGATAAAAGAACTCGGGCATGACGGTAACTCTAAACATGAACCACTATATATTATGCTGAAGTTCGCCATCTGTTATGGTTGTAAGTAGTCACTCTCTAGCTTTACTGGTATTGATTGCAAAGAGCTTAATGGAGTACCCACCAAAAAAAATAGCCCGAGAAGTTAATCCCGAGCCATTTTTGTTTTAACATCTACTTATGAGTCTTTAGTTAGTCCCAAAATTTAATATCTTTAAGAACCTGATCCTGAATCTCTTTATCACAGACAAACACCCATGAATCTTTATGAATACCATACTTTACGTGCCTCTTGTAAGTATATGACAACATTTCCGTTTCAGCATCAGGGTTTCCGCTCAATCGCTTAATCGTGCCTTGTGGATCACACATCATCGAGCGCACATTCGCTTCTGTCCAACGCCAGGTGCCTGCAAGTAACTCTGGGGAAACATCTTCCCCTCTCGTACCTTTATACGTTGATCCCGCGACACGATTCCTAAGACCTATCAGCGTTTCCTTAGGTGTTTTATGACGCTTTGAATCCGAGTGACAACTTAAGCAGACTTTGCTGGCCGGGTGGATAAATCTATGATTTACCTTGCCTATTCTTACCATCTCATGAGCCTTCTTTGAAGAATATGTCTTGGCATAAGGGTTTTCTTCAGTCGGGGTCATAATAACACCTAGATCATGCCCCCATTTACCAGCTTCGTTTTTAGCAATAATCTTAGCCTCTTTCGAGGTGACGGGAGTTGCATTTACTGTTGAAGTAAAGCCCGTTGCGACAAACGTCATCGCGGCAATTAAATAAAAATTATCTTTTTCATATTGGTTCTCCTTTAAAGTAATACATTTATAGGGGTTCTACCCCCCCCGATTTCACGTAATCATTAAGCCACTACAATCATAAACTAAAAATCAGTAACTTTTCTTCTCTAATGCAGAAGACAGCCCCCGAGTCTCAAGAAGCATTCGCTTTTTACCCTTTGACTTTACTGTCCAAGTTTTATTGGGGTTCCATTTAGCATAATCCGTCTTCACTTCCTCTAGACCAGAAACTTTTATTCTAACCGTTAGATTACTGTCTACAGTATAATTAAAAGTACCCGTATTTGAATAAAACAGTGCGCTTGGTACAGGAGTAAATTTCCCGTTTGACTTTTCAATCATTTTATCCTTATAAATGTTAAAATCAACTTTACCACCTTTCCTAAACTTGAGGGTTATATTTGCCGCCGTAAAGTAACGTCCTTTTTTTCTATACTGATCAATTTCTCCAGCCCACTTTGTTCGAATTAAACCTTCTTTGAACTCCTTTAACTTTGCCTCTCTTGCTTTTGCTGCCTCTCTTGCTTTTGCTGCCGCCTTAGCTTTTGCTGCCGCCTTAGCTTTTGCTATTGCCCTAGCTTTTTCTTTCTTTTCTTTCTTTTCTTTCTTTTCTTTCTTTGCCTTAGCTGCCTTAATCCTTGCAGCATCTTGTTTGTTAATCAAGGTCTTATATGCCTCAACCTTGGCTTTATACATTTTATTATCAGGTCTAAGCAGCAGCAGCTCTTTATACCCTCTTAGATTCTTTTTATATTCTCGGGCAGGTATCTTATTCAAGCTCTGCAATAATGTTTTCTCTTGTCCAGCAACCTTTTGTTCTTCCTGTTGAAGCTTCTTCTGCTTCATTTCAAGCAGTGGCGACATTGCAGCTCGTAACCCCTGATCAAAAACACCTGGTGCAAGCAAGGCTGTTAACAAAATAGAAATTGTAATAATTATGGTTATGTCAAACCTTTTAAGTCCATAAAAAATACCTTTAAAAATACCCATTCTATATACCCTCGTTACTATTCTTTGATTTGTTGAATAATTAAAGCTGCTTTCTCTATGTGCTTCATCGCTAAGCTAGCTTGTTGATTTGTGTCTAAGTCGAGGGACTCCCCCTCCTTTATAATACTGGTCTGTTCTCTAGATAGCCTTACACATACTTCCAAATGAGAAGATAGCTGCTCCTGCTGCTCGGCTACCTCTTTAAAAAGGGTAAGCAGCCGAAGAAGGCTTTCACTTTGTTCACCCAATAATGAGCTCATGACTCCAGCAGACTCTTCTATTTCAGAGATATGGCTTCGAGTAAAGCTTTGCCCAGACTCATCTCTCCACTGCTGTACAGCATCTTCGAAGATGTCCTTAGTGCTTTCCCAACTTTCTTGATAATGCGATACTTCTTCACTATGATTACTTAACTGCTGTTCAAGAGCTTCGTTATTCATCAAATAATATTCCTGTCATGATCAAACTGCTCAAGCAAATCGATGCGCTCTTCCAACTTCTGACGCGCATAGGAAACCACACCTTCATGGTTATCTAGAATCTTTTTAATTTGGTATTCTATGTTCTTAGAATTATCTGCCTCTGAGCTTGACTTCAAAATGTATTCATTGATTGTATCAATACAGACTTCTTGATGGTGTAAGGAGACATCTATATCAGCCAACTTACGATGTGCATCATCTAAAGTTTCTTTCTCTTTACTGGCAAGGTCACTTGCTTCCTTACCCGCCGACAACGCCTTATCTGCCCAAGACTTACTATCGGTAGCCACTTGAACATTATGCTGACATTTTAAAAGCCAAGCTTTGGCTTGTTCTAAGAGAGTACTTTTTTGATCTTTCTTCCTGTCTGCAAGGTCCCTTCTCTGCTCCCATTTTCGACATAAACACAGTTGTGCAATCTGCTCACCTTTTACATAATTCCATTGAGGGTTATCGCGGCTAAGAAAAACTAGCTGTTTTGACATACGGTCATGCTCAGCCCATGCTTCAGCGCACGAACGATATGCATATTCCCATTCTTTAACTGCCAAGCTATAATTCTCTTGCGCCCGATTAAATTTAACCTGTGCATCAGCCTTTTTTTCTTTCCACTCTTTTAAAACTCCCTCGATTTCATGGCTACAAGCACCTACCTTCTTATTGGTTTGGTTAACGCATTGTTGAGTATGATGATAATCATTTTCAAATGACTCAGTGTAACTTCGAAGGCTTCCAGTCTCACCTTTCATTTTATCCACTCTATCGCTTGAATCGTCGGCTTTCCTTTTATTCTTATGCAGAGCCTCTTCAAACCTGCCTTGCTGACCACTCACCTGTTCACTCACATCTTCACAGCGATAGTGAAACTGGCTCATAGCAGAATCTAATTCTTCAAAAATATTAATTAGTTCATGTGGTACGTTCATTATTCTTGCCCAGACATTGACTTCGTTCCGATGACTTCCTGCAATATTTTCAATTTCCCTCGTAAACGGTGAATCCCTTCTTCATTATCAACTAATCTGGTACGTATCATTTCAAAGCGTGAAAAAAAAGCATCCGCACCTTTTCCCACGTACACATCACGCAGCCCTGATGAAGCAGTTAAAACTTCCCCTTCACTAAACTGTTCTGTTTCCAGCAACAACTTATGGAGCGTTTTGTCGTACTCATCAATAATTTCTAGGTATTTAGAATTATGGCTCACAGCTCTAAGTACTCTTCCAAAACACTTATTTTCTCTTTGAGAAAGTCATTTAACTCATCCATATCCGTCACTATAGAGCGTTCTAAAGACAACAGAAGCTCTTCAGAGTCGACAAGCAGCTGATTATCTTCCATCTGCTTACAGATAGGACCCAGTTCTTCATGAAAGCTAGCCAGCTTTGTTTTGTATACTTGTAACTCGCCTGCAGCATTATCCATAATCTTTTTAAAGGATATTAACCCGTCTAAGGTTTCGTCTAGACTAACCATTATTAGGTCTGTCTTTTAACGTCATTACAGTTTGCTCATAAGACTTCATTGGTAAATATGTAGCAAAGGAAGTTGATTGATGCGATTGAGTGTTGTAATACAAAACTGATTCGCAATCAGACAGATCTTTAAGCATTGATGCTTTTTTAGAACTCACCAAGAGTCTACTATCTTCCTCACTCATTTGCCACATCACTTTGTGATTAAATAACCTTAAATTTTTCTTAGCATTCCCTTCACTAAACAATGACCAAAACTGTTGGGTAGTAGAGCATTGTAAAATAACATGCACGCCATACCTTGGGCCCTCTTTGAGAATGGCAGTTAGATTTACCTCAGCCTGTTCCTCTACAAAGTCCAAATCACTTAGAACCAAAACAACAGGGGTTCCTGATACTGAACTATCGCGACTACGAATATTTGTAAGCTCAGCCAAGTCGCTCAATGCTCGACTTACTCCCTCCTCCCCCCTGAAAAACTGAGTCTGGTAACCTAACTCTTGTACTACATCTTTACTCAGGCGTTCAAGGCTCATCCCGTTAGGCATATCGGCTCGGCCTGCATCAGCTATATACAGCTCTAAATTATCCTTATCATGAATATATAGCGCACTCAGAATAGCCACACAAAGTAGGTCTTTAGCTTGCTTAGTATCACTACCCACTAATAGCACGTTCTCTTGCCTAGCACTCTTCAAAGTTAAGATCGTATCACCATATACTTCAAATCGTCGGCCAAGGACCATTGCAATAGGTATATCACCCACATGCCAACCATTAATTCCTAAACCGCCATTTCTCACATCTTGACTAGCCACATGCTCTAGATTTTCTGGGCTTAAATAGCTTGGTAAACTTTCGAAGTATTGAATTGTTTGGCTGCCCTCAAGCTTAGGGTTCCCTGAAGCTTTTAAGACTATTTGCTCAACATTACTTTCTTTAGCTAGACCTTTTATTTTGCCAAGCAAGCGAGAACTTTCCTCATCCGTAATAGATGCAGTCATCCCTTTATTACTGTTTGGGTCGCTACCAAGGTTGTCATTGATAACCACCATTCCAGGTCTATCTAAGCTCTTAACCAGCTTACGGCCTTCATCACCAAAGTAGCCCATAGGGGATTCAGCAAGCTGAAGCGAAGCTCGCATAGCTATATTACCAAAAATAGCCGTCGCGCCTAGCATACCTCCAGCAGTAAAGCTTTGGGACGATAAGAACAAGTGTACACCCGCAGCACGCCCTTTCTCAGCAAGCGTTTTAATTATTTCTGATGCTCTCTGAGCGTCATACTCAAACAATTCTTGATACTCATCTGCAACCAGCAGTAACCGCGGCATTGGAGAAGAAGTATTTCTGCGGTAGCTAGAAAGATCTTTAACGCCAGCTTGACCAAACTTTTCATACCTTGAGTTCATTTCATCCAGCAATTCTTGAAGGACACTTAATGCTAACAAGGGTGGCGTCCTTAATGATACGACTCTCGCATGTGGAAGCCCTTCGTACCGCTGGAACCCTACGCCCGCCTTGCCATCTACCAAGTAAAGCTGAAGTTCATCGGGGGAGTACCTCAAAGAGAGCCCTAGTATTAACATGTGTAAAAAGTTGGATTTACCTGAGCCAGATGTGCCAGCTAAGGCACCGTGTGGACAATTCCTACCATTCTTCTCTCCAAACCAGACTGACAAGTTCTCACCAACAGAAGTCTCTATAAAATCGATACTAGATTCCTTCCAGCCTGTATCCAGCTGTGAACCAACCAAATCTTCAATGTTAGTTGACTTTGCGGCTTCCTTCTGAGTTTTCACAACGTTTAACAACCTTGTTTCCTCGTCAGGGCTCGGCAACAAATCCAACACCACATCTTCACTCAAGTCATCAAGGTCAATCAGAGAAACTGAACCAAATTCCAACTCAGCGACTTTTTCGGGGAATTCCACACTCGAATCCGCATACACAAAAAGGAAACGACCCGCTAAAGAGCCACTAGACCCAATCTTTGCAAGCTGCTTACATATTCCCAGCTCGCCTAGAATTTCTGGGTGAGTCATATCTGAAACGAATATACTTTCAAATTGTTCCGTCTTCCATGCCTCAGAACTTAAATGATCCAGAGAGTTTGCCCGACCTAGAACTTCATTGTTAATTCTAACAATGTCATTATTAATTTCCTCTAGACTCTTACTCAGTCTATCAATAACTCGAACACTAGGGAGTTCTTTTCTTCCCTTAAAGCAACGGTGGTTCCCAGGCTCCACCAAAGAGAAGCGCGCAACTTTTGGCATAGATAAAGCTATCCTAAGCACCAAGTTCTCCATTAGAGCGTGAGCCATATCTCTCTTCTCAGTTGCTCCAGAAATCTCAACTACATGTGCGCCGCCATCTTCCTTTATAAAGGGGACACCTACAGGTATCCCACTTTTAGTTTCGCCTATTCGCAAAAAATTCGGTAATTTCAGCTGGCTTAAGTCAGATGGTGGGGACCACTGCTTCCAGCCTTCATCATTCCAGCCAGCCACTGATGAAAAAGCACTTTTAATTTCATCCGCTACCTTTATTGCCATTGTAGCATCAATTTTTTGCTTTTCCTTTTCAGCTGCTGCTATATGATTAGACAGGTCTTGAGCTGAAGTTTTTACTTCAACTTCCAGTACAGCATGCTGGGACAGCTTCACTTTTGCATCTTGAAGATCCGCAACTTTCTTGGTGTTCTCAGTGAGCTTTCTAGTTGCATTAGAAACCAAACGCTCCATATCTTCAGTTTCTTTTTTAGCCTCAGAAATAGCACTCTCAAACTGTTTTCTCTGCTCCCCTAAATCTATCTTTACACCTATATCTGTTAAATCAAGCTTCCTTAGCTCATCTATCCCTAAAAGTTTACTCATTACGCAGCTCCATATAAAACAAATGCTTCATAAGCAATCACTAACAAGGTTGAAATCACTAAAGCAGTCTTTGCAGACTTTATCTGTTTATCTTGCTTACCCCTGACCTCTAAATCTCGCAGCTCCTGGTCAATCCTTGCCTTCTTAACTAACTCCTGACTCTTAGCCTCTACCTCAATATTCTTGTGAAACTCCGACAGCTCTTTTACGAGGGCATCATAGCCAACTCTCAATACATGTAAGCGATCTTGAGTGTTAGACACTTCTTCTTCTAACCCTACTTTCTGCGATATCACGTCCTCTATTTCTGAGTCTAAACTCTTGGCTGTTAAGCCAACCTTATACTTGTCTTTAATGCCGACAAGTTGCTGGCGGACTGTGGCTAGCCTAGAACTGCCTTCTTTACACTTTTCAGCGCTCTCTCTTCCCAATTGACGATTAAAGCCAGCGGGCTCCACAGAGGCTCGAATATCAACATCTCCTAGCTGTTTTAGGCTAAACGCCAACACCTCCTTTGCTTTACTTAAGTATAGGTTCAGGTCTTCCTTACCTTGCGCGTTCTCTGCGTATATGGATTCAATAACTGAATGTTTTAGCATTTCAATCTCTTCATCTTGCACTATATAATCCCCCCAACCAAGCAAACCTTGTAAATATACGTTTAAGTTCTAATCTGGAGAAAAACAGCTTCATAAGACCAGAGTTGATTCTGTACCATCATTTTCTGTTTCATTAGAAACATGATAAGTTAAACAATCAAAAACGAACACGAACATACAGCATAGATATGCTATATGTAAACCACCACTTTTTGGTTATCTTTCTACCTATTTTATTTCAACGCTATACTGTATACGACTCATATACATGCCCTCATCAAGGGCTCCAAATTACCATTCCATCTTGTTAAAACAACGCTCAAAGTTGGAATGATTTTTCACCCTTGGACTGCAAAACAAAGAAACCACTCTTCCCCACCCTACAAAAGCATTTTTTACATGCTGTTATACCTGTTTTTTCAAATGCTTTTATCCACTTTCTGCCATTTACTTCTAGCCCTGTAAATTATCAAAATAACTTAACCGCCTATGCCAAATGTGGCATGATAAACAACAGTTTTAACGGTTGAATAAAATACACTGTAAACACGTTGTATACACCATGGGGAATTACCAGAATGAATAAATTAGTATCAATTCGAGCACCCATCAAATTACTGAACGCCATAAACCAAATCAACCCTAAGAGCGAAGACAGTCAAAGCAAGGTGCTAATTGGCATGCTAAAATGTGGTTATTATTATAAAAAATATGATTGCAAAGAAATACTCATGAACATGCGAGAACACGGTTCAATATCACAGCAAAGACGGTCATCACTCAGAAACGGTATCTGGATTGGCATAGCTATCGGTATCTTGTTCTCGATTAGCATTGCGATTATTATTGCCCTAACACTCAAATAAAAATCAGTGCTGCTTAGAAAGTTCACATGCCAGCAAATCACTCTGCTCAAGCACTCGATCTGCTGCCATCAAGATTAAATCAGGTGGGTAACCATACCGTTTGAGTAATTTCTTCACCATAAGTCTAAGCTTGGCTTTCACATCATCACGCTTGTTCCAGTCTACTGAGGTGTTTTTACGAATCCCTTCTACAATGCGGTGAACCAACTCACGAATGTCTTCCTGTTTCATAAGTACTGTGGAATCGTTTTGAGCAAGGATAGAGTAGAAAGCATACTCTTCGGGCGTTAAGCCCAGTTCGTCTGCTTTGCTGTCTTCAAGCTTCATATCTCTGGCTAGTTCAGATAACTCTTGAATCACCTGAGCCGTATCAATCTGGTTGTTGTGATAGCGTTTAATCACATTGGAAAGCATTTCAGAGAACTTCTTACCCTGCGTCATGTTCTTCTGCTTCCTGACTTTCACTTCTTCATTCAAAAGCTTTCTAAGCAGTTCAAAGGCAAGGTTCTTATGCTCCATGTTTTTCATTTCAAGCAAGAACTCTTCAGATAAAATATCCAGCGAAGGTGCTGCTACACCCGCCGCTTCAAATATATCCACCACACCATCACTAGCCAGAGCATCATCGACAATCTGTTTGATAGCTGAATCAACGTATTTATCGGATACGCCACCATCTCCCCCATCGGATAGGAATTTACTGATACGTGATTTGATGGCTTGGAACAATGCCACTTCATCTTTGATTTTCTCAGCTTCATAACTTGGCACGGCCATCACATAGAGTTTGGATAGTGCGGTTACTTCTGCCATAAATCGGTCTTTTACTTCCTCATCTGCCAGAATAAAGTTCTGAGCAGCAAGCAGCGTTTTTAATTTCTCACCCGTCTCAGCTTTAAAGTAGCCTTGGTAATCAAAGCCATGAAACATCTGCTCCACAACTTCAAACTTGCTCATCATAGCAGCAATGACTTCAGCAATATCAGGAGCTACTTCACCCTCACCACCACTCTCAACATAGATTTGCATGGCTTTGCGTAAGTCTTGCCCAATACCAATATAATCGACAATCAAGCCGCCAGGTTTATCTTTATAAACTCGGTTCACCCGTGCGATAGCCTGCATCAATGCAGCACCCTGCATCTTCTTATCAATATAAAGTGTGTGTAGTGGCGGCGCATCAAAACCTGTGAGCCACATGGATTGCACAATCACCAGCTTAAGCGGGTCATGTGCATCTTTAAGGCGTGTTGCTAAAGCTTTGCGGTCTTTCTTGTTCGTATGATGAGGCTGGAAACTTTCAGGGTCATCCGATGAGCTGGTCATCACCACCTTGATTGCACCCTTGTCTAAATCAGCTTCATGCCAATCAGGTTTCAGCTCAGTAATTTGTGCATACAAATCAACCGCAATCTGCCTTGTCATGCAGACAATCATGCCCTTGCCTTCAAACACTTCCTGCCGTGCTTCAAAATGGGTGACTATATCATTAGCAATATCTTTGAGTCGGTCAGGGTGTCCGATAACAGCATTGATTTGAGCATTTTTCTTCTTCGATTTCTCAATCTGCTCATCAGTAGCACCTTTGATATTATCCACCAAAACATCAATCTGTTTGGAAGCCGATTCATTGAATTTAATCTTCACCAATCGGCTTTCATAACTGAGCGGCACAGTCGCCCCATCTTTCACTGCCTGGGCAATATCATACACATCAATGTATTCACCAAACACCTGTTGCGTATCTCTATCTTCTTTCTCAATCGGTGTGCCTGTAAACCCAATGAATGAAGCATGCGGCAATGCATCCCTTAAATGCTTGGCATTGCCATATTTGATATTGCCTTGCTCATCCACCTTGCCCGTAAATCCATATTGGCTGCGATGCGCTTCATCCGCGACCACCACGATATTGGTTCGATCTGATAAAGCATCATAGGTATCCTTGCCATCTTCAGGGTAGAATTTTTGAATCGTGGTAAACACAATGCCACCACCTGATACAGTTAAAAGTTCTTTCAAATGCTCTCGGTTATTGGCTTGAACAGGCGTTTGCCTTAAAAGTGAGGTGCAATTACCAAATGTGCCAAAGAGCTGGTCATCCAAATCATTTCTATCGGTGAGAATTACAATCGTTGGGTTCTTCATCGCAGGTTCAACCACCAACTGCCCAGCATAAAACACCATAGACAATGATTTTCCACTACCTTGTGTATGCCAAACCACACCAATCTTACGGTCGCCCACAGGTTGGTCTTTCACAGATTTAAGGCCGTAATGGGCAGGATCTTCCCGCACTTCGCCCTCAGCCAACATCATCGCTCGCAATGTGGACTGCACTGCTTTTTCTACCACATAAAACTGATGATAAGCCGCAACCTTTTTAATTTTTACCAAGGATAAAATGCCCGTCTTTTCATCTTTGATTTCTTCAGATTCAAACACCGTATTAAATCGAATCAGTTTGAGCAGCACTTCAGGCCCCAGCATCTGCTCTGCCATAATTTGTAGCTCTGGTATAATCCCATTATCTTCTTTCTTGGGTGATTTCCAAGCAAGGTATCGAGAATAAGGAGCAGATACCGAACTGGTTCGAGCATCAATGCCATCAGATATAATGCACAGGGCGTTATAATTAAAGATTGAGGGGATAGCAGTCTTGTAGTTCTGAATCTGGGTATAGGCTCTTTCCAATGTCGCCTTTTCACTGGTCGCACTTTTTAGCTCAATCACCACCAATGGAAGCCCATTCACAAACAGAATCACATCCAAGCGTTTGGACTGATTATTCTCCTTAATCACAAACTGATTTACTACCCACAAATCATTATTTTGGAAATCATCGAAATCAATCAGCTTCACCTGCAAACCAACCGACTGCCCATCCTGAAAATGCTCAACGGTGACACCATCACAAAGCATTTTGTGAAACTTCTCATTGTTGGTCATGATGTCAGTCGTGCCAAGGTGAAGCACATGCTGAAATGCTTCATGCAATGCTGGCTCAGGAATATCGGGATTTAGCTTTTGCAGCGAAGTCAGAAACTGTTTTTCCAATACAACACTGTCCAAGGCATCACGTTGTGGGTTATCACTATTTGGGGCAATGGTTGAATCATTGTAATAGGTATATCCCTGCTTCTGTAGCAGGTCGATAAGGTTTTGCTCTACGGCATCTTCATTCAAATCTATCACAACGCCTCCCAATGCCCTGACTTATCCGAGCCAATGCGTTGTAGTTTTCCTTCATCCTGAAGTTTTTTGATGGCTCGACCAATGGTACGAATATCTTTGCCAATTTTTTCTGCCATTTGCTGGCGAGTGATTGAAGCATCACCCTGAACCAGAGCAATGATGGCATCGGGTGTTTTCATACCTTCAATATTTACGGGGGCGTTTTGAAGGGCGTTTACAGAGGCGTTTTCTAAGGTTTGGAGAATCGCCTTGAGCATAAACTCGATGAACACCGTGCTATCTGCTGCTGAATCAGCACTGCCCAATGCCTGATAATAATCCTGTTGATGTTGTTTAATTACACTTTCCAGAGGCATATCCACAAATAACGGTTTCCACTGGGCAAGCATCAAGGTTTGCCAAAGCCTGCCCATGCGACCATTGCCATCAATAAACGGATGAATAAATTCAAACTCATAGTGAAACACACTGCTCACAATCAGAGGATGAGCATCGGATTGTTTTGTCCATGCCAATAACTCTGCTATCAAGCCTGAAATTTTGTGTGCTGGTGGGGCAACATGCACCACCTCTTTACCTTTATACACGCCCACAGGTTTACTACGAAATGAACCCGCTTGCTTTAACACATCACCCATCATCAAGCCGTGAGCTTCTAACAAATCATCCTGCTTATATGGGTTCAGAGCATTCAACTTATCATAAGCCGCAATCGCACCTTTTACCTCAGCAAGCTCACGCACCGATGCAAGCACAGGTTTGCCATCCAGCACCGCCGACACCTGCTCTTCGCTTAAAGTGCTGCCTTCTATCTGCAATGTGCCTGTAATCGTTTTGATGCGGTTGGCTTTACGAAGCTGCGGCGAAGCATCCAAGAAATCCCGCTGCACAAAACCAACCTGCTCACTGACCGCACTGATTAAATCAATGATTTGTGTGGTGATGGTAAAAGGTGGTTGGTAGTTCATATTAGCTTGGTTCAAAGTTTAAGTTTAAGCGTTTCTTATACACTTCAAGTCGTTGTCCCGCTCTAGTAACAATATCATCATAAAATAAGATTTCAGAATATAGTTCTCCAAGTCGTTGCCTTGTTTCAGGCTCAATAATATCTGAAGTAGTAAACCAACCTTGCCCACTTGAAAAAGGTGTATAGCCATTTAACCTATTCTGATTTAGGTCTGTACCAATTAAGTAACCATAAAACCTTTTCAGCTTACCATTAGATTTAGCTGCCAATAGTTGAGCGTATTCCATAAGGTCACCTGTATGATTAGACATATCTACACCAGGAGCTTTAAACTCAATAATAATGACTGCACCTTCCTTGCTAAAGATTGCAATATCGGGACGTTTTTTTGAATTCCTCTGGTAGCTTCTTTGTAAAATTTCTGAAAGCTCATCATCTACATCGCTCTCAAAAAGCTTTTCACTTCCATCCCATTCCATATTCGACAGTAATTGGTCAGAAGCGATATAGTCATAATAGTGGTATTCTTCATTGAGAATCCAAATATCATGTTCATCTATTTCTTCACTGTCCTTTTTCATTGGAAAGAAAATATTATGAATGATTTTCTCGTTTTCTTGACGTTTTTTATCGTCATCAGTTTGAATTTTTAACCTTTTGTTTATAGCCATCGATAAAATCTCAAGAATCGCAGTTCGCCTTACTACTACTTGAGAGAGATTCGCCATATCAATATTTTTCAATGACGAAGTATACTTCCATGCCAGTTCATTTATTTTATCTCTGAAATCATCGCTATTAGGGTCAGAATGAAGAATTTCTTCTCGCACACTAAAGATATCTGATGTGTCTTGAATAATATTTTCTTGATACTTTTTCAGCACCCGTTTCACAATATTTTCTTCAGTATCGCCATAATGCACACGAACATTCACTTCTGAAATCATACTTTCAGAAATGCCAAACTTGCTACCTACTGTATTTACAATCTCCTGTTTATCCCAATCTGGAGGTGTTATCATCTCTATTATCGTATCATCTAAAGCATCATATAGCTCTTGAAAAGAAACCCTTGAGTCAGGAAACAAGTCCGATTCATCTATATCTTTAGGCAAATTAAAGTCATCACGCTGTTCATTAACATGCTCATCTAAAAAATCATCTTCAATTAGAATAATATGATAAAATCCATTAATGGGTTTATGTTCTATTGTTTTTGTCTTCAAATATTGCTTAGTGATTAGTTTGACGATTGAGGATTTGGCACACAAGGCAATCGTATTACCTTTAAGCTTATAGTCAGACTCGTTTAGCTTATAATGAGTTAGCCTACATTGCTCATACTTTACAGTTGAACCACTTTTAAACGGAATATCTATCTCTTTATGCGAGCTAGGCTCTGGAAGGTCTCGCCTGCACAAGGACTCATTCTCTTCATGCTCTCCACACTGAACATGAAAATCGATACAAAAGTCACCAAGAACATCCTTTAAACTAATCAATCGCTGAAGAAATGAAACCATTGTATGATTTCTTAGAGTGTTTGATGAAAACTTGCTTTGTATATCCATAGGAGCAAATATTTTATTGTAAACAACTTCTTTAACCGTACGTACAACTACCTCTGTCATGGTGTCAGTTCCGTTAGCATCAGAAGTTGTAAAAGTATCTTTGCTGATTTCTTTAACACTAGCGTCAACATCTAATGTTCGTTTCTTAAAAGCTTCTCCATCACGATAAATACTATTTATTTTAACCCTGTTGAAATAATGGAAAAATTGAACTCGCCCAGAACCTCTACATTTACCTATGCCTGTAATACCAAGGTCATCCTTATACGATGTGTCCTTTGTAACAAATGCTTTTGTTTCTTGGTCACCTAATCCTGCACCGTTATCAGTGCATGTAATCTCTAAGTCCAATACCTCCTCAGTGGTATCAAGAGGGTTCTTCTTAAACAAATTAACATTCAGTGATACTTTTAGGCTAGCAACCTGAGAGTCAGTTTCTTTTCGTATTAAATAAGAGTCTATGGCATTTGATAGCATTTCATCAATTACCACATAATAATTTTGATTGAGCCTCGTGTTTTTTAAACTTCCTCTAATATCAAGAGTCATAATGCAGCTCCTCTTTTGAAGGTTCTATTTCAAGTGTCTCCAGCCTCACTTGCCCACTCATCAATTTAGGCAAGAGGGTGTCTCGGGTTTTGGATAGAGTTTGGATTTGAATATTTAACTGAAATTGTTTTTCATAAGTATGTTTAATGACATCGCTGTATGACTTCAAAACGGGTTCATCGGGTATTACAAACAATATCTTCTTAAGGTCACCAATAGTAACATGACCAAGCCCTGTCGTTTGTTTCATTTTAGCGATTGAAATAAATATGGGTTTAAGGTATTTCAACATATTATAAACATAATATTTCCCTATACCTGAGTGAGGTATAACTTTGAAAATATGTTGATTCAAATACGCTCGCCCCAATGTCCAAATAAATATATCAATTGATGTCTCTGGACTACCAGACCATGAAAAAAGAATATCATCATTATCAATTTTGTACTTTTCGCCTAAATTTGTTTCCGTGAATTTTGTTTGGTCTGAAATACCACTTTTTAATTCAACAATTTTTATAACTGGAAGCCCTTTTAAGCCTTCTGAAAAGTGCATATTCTTATATGCTGCACCATTAATGTATTCTGCCATATTATATACACAATCAACCCGCCAGCCTTTGGGGATTTTACCAAGTTCAGAATCAACCATCTCACCTGTGGCATCAGGACAATTGAAATTCACAAACCACTCTTTAAATATTGTTTGGGCAAGAGATTCCAGTGTTTTGTTTTGTTCACGCAGCAGCTCTATTTTCTCATCAAAAGAAGAAAGCATATCCGCAATGGCTTTTTGTTCGGGGAGAGAGGGAAGGTTTATTGGCAATGACTTAATTTCAGTAAAATTAATATTAGGCTGAGCCGACTGGCTAGGTATTGAGTTGAAGTACCGAACAGTTTTATTGTCTCTTAGTTTGTACCATAAATATATATGGTTTATGACACCTATATTTGCGCTAATGATTGCAGCGGCTTGGTTCGTGTTTGCAGGTAGCATTTCTTTTGAAACCAACCCAGTTTTACCTAAGAAAGCTCCTGCCATTGATAGCAGAATATCGTTTTCCTTTAGTTGAGACCTTTTAAGCTGTTCATGAACTTGATGAGTAACCTTTAGAAACTTTGCGACATTTAACCTTCCATTATAATCCAATGCGTCAGATTTAATATAATTAATATCGTCCTTATTAGCGGAAAAAGTTTTAGGTGTTGTTCCTTTAGTTACTCTTTCAACCACATCTCCAAGGGTTGTTTCAACCCACCCCTCAGGCAATGCACTCATAGTTCAAAACCAATCTTGGCAAGTTGCGTTTTGATTTGCTCATCAAGCTCTTTCTCTTTTTGCATTTGTGCAGCAAGCGTGGTGGTCAAATCCTTCATTTTATCTTCAAAGGGTATCCCATCATCCTCTTCATCGGGAATGCCGACATATCGCCCTGGGGTGAGTACAAAGCTGTGTTTTTCAATATCGGCAAGGGTGGCTGATTTGCAGAAACCTTTAACATCCTCGTAGTTCTCATCTTTACGCCAGCTATGATAAGCCTGCTCAATGGTCTTAATATCATCGAGTGCAAACTCACGGTGAACCCTGTCTTTCATAAAGCCCATCTCTGAAGCATCAATAAACAAAGTCTCACCACGGCGAACTTCTTTGCCGCGTCTTAAAATCCAGATGGTGGCTGGAATGCCTGTGTTATAAAAAAGCTGTTTGGGAAGAGCTACGATACAATCCACCAAATCGGCTTGTACGATATTCTTTCTAATCTCACCTTCACCTGATGTGTTGGAGCTAAGCGAACCATTGGCAAGTACCGTTGCCATCACACCCTTAGAAGCAAGGTGATAAAGCATGTGCTGCATCCAACCAAAGTTGGCATTGCCAGCAGGTGGCACACCATATTTCCAGCGTCCATCTTCCTGCAAAATATCCTGACCCCATTCCGATTGATTGAATGGTGGATTAGCAAGGATGTAATCCGCTTTTAAATCAGGGTTCATATCCTTTAAGAATGTGCCTTCGGTATTCCAAGCTACAAACTGAGAATTGATATTACGAATCGCCAGATTCATCTTGGATAGCTTCCAAGTGGTCTGGTTGGACTCCTGCCCATAAATGGTGATGTCTTGAATGTTGCCTTGATGCTCTTCGACAAACTTCTCACTCATCACGAACATGCCACCACTACCACAAGCAGGGTCATAA
>JALUNK010000049.1:0-8940 GCA_027055255.1 Ghiorsea sp. | reverse complement strand
CGTATAGAACTGTCCGCCTTTCTTACCCTCTGCATTGGCAAATTCACCCAAGAAATACTCATACACACGACCAAGCAAATCTTTGGAGCTTTCATCCTGTGCTTTAAGCTCAATATCAGAAATCACATCAATAAGCTGACCAAGGGATGCCTTATCAAGATTAGGTTTGCCATACACCAATGGCAGTACATTTTTTAATTCAGGGTTTTCTTTTTCAATGGCTGCCATAGCAGCATCAAGGGCAATACCAATCTCTGGCAGCTTGGCTTTGGCTTGCAGACTCTTCCAACGTGCGATTTCAGGCACAAAGAAACAGTTTTCAGCGATATATTCATCCCTATCTTCAGGGTCGGAATATTCATCTGCATCTAATCGCTCAAATAGCTCTTGGAATGAATCAGAAATATACTTGAGGAATATTAAGCCAAGCACCACATTCTTATACTCTGCGGCATCAATATTCTTTCTCAGCTTGTCCGCAGTTTTAAAAAGCGCTGCTTCAAAATTATTGTTACTGTTGCTCTCTGTTGCCATTTAGTTGCCACCCCAGTTAAACCACTCACGCTTAAGATTAACGAAGAATTTTCATAAGTAAATTCAACAGTTTAGAATATACAAGGATTCACTTAGAGCCAAAGGTTGTCCTAGCCAGGGACAGCCCTAAAGAACCAACATAAAAATCAAAAATAGTACAATATCAATTCAAATCAATAGCTTACAAGAAAATAACTACTATTGACAAATGAAATCAAGTACTTACGTGTTGGACACAGCTAACTTTTTGCTGACTTTTACACGCAATGAAACCCGTCATGAAAAATATATCTGAGTTGCTCTGCGACATCGCAAGCAAGCTCATAACTGTTTTATCTCTATCTGAAGATAAGCATTCCCTTCAGATAGGCTCACTGAATTTCAGAAGAGAAACAAATGTTTTGGATATGGTATCATCTTACATTCGTCCCGAAATTGTAACGAAATACGGAATCCTTAACAATGACCTTACGAGTATTAATCCATGGAAATCTGCAAAAATAAGGCGGTTAGTTCACAAGTATTATAACAAGACAATAGCCTTGCCGCTATCAAGAATTGAGATTAAAATGATCTCACATGAGGTCGCACTCCACATCAAAAAAATCCACCATCAAGAAGGTAAAGCCTCGACCCTAAAATATGCTAGAGTAATTGCACCTCAATTTGGGCTTGTAAAGCCTACAAAAATATCAGGCAAACTACTCAACCCGAATTGCTGGCGAAAATCTATTTCGAACATGGCTCGAAAACATGAAGAAAACCTAGCAATTGAGCTTGAACTTTTTAACAGTTCGTATTGCTCATCTGCAGCTAAAGAAAGACACGCTGAAGAATTGGCCGCAAAAGCAGCATATCTCAACACCCTCTTGAACGGAGATGAAGCAAACATAAAAAAAGCCCATGCTATTAATGCCAAACTACTCATGCACCAAGCACTCACCATAGCAAAAATAAGGGGTTTAATAAACTTAAAAAATAAGTTAGGGCTACATGCTATAATGATCACCTTTACTTGCCCACCTAAGGTACGGAAAGGTAACAATATAGAAGCCTGCTTCGCATACCTGACTAAACTCCAAAACAAGTTAACAACATTCCGCAGCAACCATAACCTAAGCTTGACTGGGCTAACTTCAATTGAACCACATAACGATGGTTACCCTCACATGCACACTTACATTGTCGGCAACAAGGAGGACTTGAATCAAATTATAGCGTATTCAGAAAAATTAACTCGGAAATCCCCCTCTAGAACACTTAATATAATATGGGAAGACAGCAACATTTCAGACCTAGGTTTTTATGTTGCAAAGTCCATATTATATCCAAAATTTGAATTAGATGCATGGTACAGAGCTCATAATCAACGGAGGGTAAATTATTTTGGGCTACCTGCTGATGAAGTTTGGAATGATTTAAGAAAAAAACCTCTATCCTGCTCAATGGGAAACAAGAAGCTTAGAGCTGCACAGTTGGCAGCGAAAAATGGAGATTACGCAACCTTTTGTCTTTCAGTTGGTGGGTTAGCATTAAGGCGCAAGGATAGACCGTACAAAATTTTATATCGAAAACACCTTGATGCTTTTAATGATGTGACCAGAAGGAAAATTGGTATTATCGTTTTCGGCAGACTCATTCCAAAAAAACATGTTTTACACACCGTAGTAAATATAGTTAAGACTAAGTTTCCTAGATGTATTAATTTCTTTAATTCACACCTGAAATACTATGATACTGTTGGATTACGTGCGCCACCACTGGTTACAAAGACACAGATCAACTTAAAAGAACAAATAAAACGGCTAAAACTATAGCTGATGTTTTTTTTGCGCGTTGAAGAAACATAAACTAGAATATCATTCTTGTACTATCTGTCACTCAAGTGAGAGAACCCCTTCTCAAAAAAGGCAGCCGCTTCTTTCTTTTTCTGCTTTAACGACTTTTTCTCGGACTCCGTCAATTTTACGGTTGATCGCGAGATTACTTGCTTCACTCGCTGTGAGGAATCTTGGTCCGTAACAGAGCTCATGTTTAATTTCATATCCAGACCTCTCTCAATAAGTTTTAAGCACTAGAGAGAAAAATTATATTGAACCAGTGCCGAAATAGCAAACACAGAGCAAGCTCGAACTGGGGACGAAGACAAACAATATAAAGCCACTTAAAGTTGCACTATAGTTGCACTAAAACTGGTACCCGTCGGTAATTAGTGGTAATTAGTGGTAATCTAATCTATTGTTCTATAAGGGTTTTGTGACAAAGACGAAGGTGTCACAACACTTTATAATCACCATGTCAAGGTGGTGCTCTACCCCTGAGCTACGAGCCTAAATCCCTATTGGTTAAACACAACTAACCGAACAGGTTGCGCATTGTATGAAGAAGTCCGCACAAGGCAAACTTATTTATTCTTGAGATTAAATACGCCTGTCCAATCATCGGGTGGCGGCGTATGAATATATGTTTTTAACCGCGCTATCATCACTTCATACAAACCATCATGTGGACTCATGGCATAAAGCTTGGTCATCACTTTTAAAGCTTCTTTATAATCGCCATGTAGCATCAAACTCCATGCTTTTTCATAAGCACGGTATTCATGTTGCTGCTCATCATTCATATCATTGCGCATACCCATAGGCTGGTACAAGTCCACAGGCTGCGTTCTACCCACAACACGCACCCTATCAATGAAGCGTGCTGAAACATGGTCGCGAACTTCCATATAGGTATCCTTACTCATTAAAATGGGTACACGGTATGCTTTACATACCCCCTCAAGCCTTGCTGCAAGGTTCACATGGTCACCCATCATGGTGTAGTTCATGCTGTTTTCCGTACCCATATTACCCACAACCATAGGCCCACTATTCACACCAATACGCACATGCACTTCAGGCAACCCTTCAGCTTTCCATTCTTCTCTAAGCTCCGCCAACCTTGCCTGCTGCCTAAGCGCTGCAACTACACAACGCAAGGCATGATCATCCATATCCATGGGTGCACCAAAGAATGAAATAATAGCATCACCCTCATATTTATCGATAGTGCCATTTTCTTCCAAAAGAATATCGCTCATGGCAGTTAAATAACGATTCAAGAAGGCAACCAACTCAGCTGGTGTTAACTTCTCAGAGAAAGTTGAGAAAGATGCAATATCAGAAAAAAATGCAGTTAAATATTTCTCTTCACCACCCAATTTCAATGCATCTGGATTTTTCGATAAGTTTTCCACCACCGATGGTGCCAAATAATGCGCAAATGCATCATGAATAAATGCACGCTTCCTTGATTCTACAATATAGCCCAGTAATGCTGTAGGCACCGTCGTTAACAGCACGCCTACAATAAGGAATGTTTCTTCAATCCATATATAATAATCTGTAAATAACCATTGTGATATAGCAATAATTACCACGGGAAATCCAACAATAATTAACCCTTGAATAACTGGAGGTCTACCATGCACCAACCAACCTGCAAACAAGCTCAAGAGAAAGACCAGCAATAGTTCAATCACTTCAACTGACGGTGGTCGCTTTAACTCCTCATTGTTCAAAATATTTGAAATAGCCACAGCATGCGCCTCAACACCAGGGAATACAGGGTCAAATGGTGTGGCTCGAATATCCAATACCGCTACAGCCGTCACACCAAAAATCACAACCTTATCTTTCAGCTCATCACCTTTGAGCCTATCATTTAAAATATCAGCGGCTGAATAATGTGGAAACGTTTTACCTGGACCATAGTGATTAAGTAACATGCTGCCTGATGGATCCGTTTCAATTTCCAAAGGACCAAGTCTAACCTCTTCGACACCAACGTCTCCAACAACCACTGCCATATCTGGCCAATCCAAGAACATACGCAAAGTTTGCATCGCCATACTTGGGTACACATAACCATCCATCTCAGTCATTAACGGAATACGACGAACCGTACCATCTGGATCAGGGAAGAAATTAAAAAAGCCAATCGCATCCACAGCTTTAGTCACCCTTGGAATATTACCTTCAATGGCAGCAATATGCGGTAAACTATGTAGTGCTTGTTTGGAAAACGATGAGGTCATAGCAAGTGAGCGCATTAAAGCAGCTTCTTCTTCCAGTTTGCTTTTCACCAAGTCTGGTGCACCTGCGGCTTGCGAATAAAAGAAATAACCAGGCACTAGCTTATCTTTATGTTTGATCAACGTGCCTTCAAGCACAGCATCCACATCACCAAACTTCCGTTGCGATTCAAGCCACTTGACGTGCTCGCTTACACCATCTGTATACATATCTTTCACATTACTATCGAGCAAGCGAATAGCTTCATCCACCACATTCGCCTGATCTTCAGAGAACACCATATCAAAACCCAGTGCTTTGGCGCCATATTGACCTAGAACTTTATCGACAACTTCTGCAATTTTATCACGTGACCACGGCCAACGACCAATTTCCGACAATGCATCATCATCCACTGCAATAATCGCAACCCTTGGGTCAGGCGCTATTACACCGCGGGTTAAAAAACGAAAATCCAATGATTTCAATTCAAATTGTGCCAAACCAGCAGGTTTCACAATCGCCAATGCAAGTGCGATAAAAGCCATGATGACAACCAACGGAATACCCAACCATTTAGAATATCTTTCAATGTATTTTGTTATGGTTTGCAACAAAAGAATCTCCCGTTCCCCTCAGACCAACAGCCTACCTTTAAGATGTAAAGTAGTTGAAAGCCTTCAAAGTTTCAAGGTATACTAAGAAAAAGGTCTAATCACCACGAAGATAAGAACGGCAATCAAACCAAATACAGGAACCTCATTAAAGAAGCGGTAGAAGACATGGTTTCGTGCATTTTTTCCTTCTGCAAACACCTTGACCAAACGTCCGCAATACAAATGATAAACCACGAGTAAAGTAACCACCCCGACCTTGAACCAAAACCAAAGTTCGTGGCTAAAATAACCCCATTGACCATAGGCCAAAATAGACCCTGAAATAATCGTTAATATCATTATTGGGGTGATAAAACGATATAATTTGCGCTCCATCAAGGCCAACTGAGCATGCACAGCTCCATCATCTGTCATCGCATGGTTCACAAATAAACGTGGCAAATAAAACAAGCCTGCAAACCAAGAGGTGAACATCATAATGTGAAAAACTTTAACCCATTCCATCTTTGAATATACTCCTTTTGGCAAACATAACTTTATTCGAAGACAACTGCAAAAGATGCAGTTAGGCTTTGCCTTGTTAGTCAAATAAACACTTGTTGGAGAATGCCATGAAATCGTTCCTTTTTTTCCTTGCTTTATCCCTTCCCTTTAGCGCATGTGCGGCAGATGCAGATAGTGTGCCTAATAAAACAGCTGAAACTATACGTGCTGCATTAGTCGGCATACCGATTAATGGTATTCACACCTCTCCCATTCAAGGATTGTATGAAGTTCAAGCTGGTGATAAAATATATTATAGTGATGCAAGCGGTCGTTACATCATCAGTGGTGGACATATTTTTGACACCACAAACAAACAGGATTTAACGGGCAAACGTCTTGCAGAACTTAATCGCATTACATGGACTGATTTACCTTTAAAAGATGCCATCGTCAGTGGCCCTGAGAATGGTTTAAAAATGGCCGTATTTACTGACCCTGATTGTCCATATTGCAAACGGTTAGAACAAAATCTAAAAAATGAAAATGAAATCCGTGTATACACTTTCCTTTTTCCACTCACCCAGCTCCACCCTGATGCTTATGAAAAATCCAAGTCTATTTGGTGTGCTAAAGACCAACACAAAGCCATGGTTGATGTCATGGTTAATGATAAGGTCTTACCTAAAGCAACATGTAAAACACCAATTGATAATAACATGAAACTCGCGGAAAAACTTAATGTTCGCGGCACGCCCACTATCTTTGCAGAAGATGGTCGCAAATACACGGGCGGTGATATCAAAACATGGTTAAAACAAGGGTCTTAAATAGACAAGGTCGCCGTGATGTAAATGGGGTAGATTTTTAATGACCTTCAATGAAAACGCAAACAACGTCCAAAGTTCAACGAGGTTTGGGAAAGCTAAGCTTGATTAGCAGCTTCACCTTTGCAACAGTCGTTACGAGCCTTAACATGCTTTTCAACCCAATGTTCAAAGCCTCCATACGCCTTAGAAAAGGCATCGAAAATAACGAGTGGAACTTTACAAACCAAACACCGTTCCAGTGCAATTAAAGTTGCTTCATCTGGTAACTTTAAAATATCACTGGCATTGCCATACAGTGCATTAACACCCAGCTCGCAACCCTGCTCTTTTCCGTCCACTTTTTTAGATGCTTTTGCTTTGCCAAAAGCAATGATATAAAAATAATCACCTTTCCCTTGTAGAAGAGACTCACCAGCCTCATACTCCAAAAGAGTAGCTTCATCGGCCAACCAAGTACGATCTGCATCCTCAATATCTGTGAAAATTGGGTGCGCATGCGAAACCGATGCAATCATGCGGCGCTTCACAATACCCATTAAACTTTCACCCGCCTCAGGTGAAGTATCCACTAATTCTGTAATGACCTCGTCATCAAATTCCAACACTGTCACTGCAGATGATGCCGTCACAGTTGCCGTACGTGGCAAATGATACACGCAAGCAAATTCACCAAAGAATTCGCCTTTTTGCAGGTTGGTTAGGTCAATGTCTTGACCACTTCGTGTTTCCACATGCACCCGCATGGTACCATCCAAAATAAGATAAAATTTACGACTAATTTCACCTTGTTTAACAATGCTTTCGCCTTCTTTCACTTGAAGAACATTACCTTTCTTAAGGAAATCTTTTGCCTCTGAGTCCGATAGTGTTTCAATCAACTCAAACATCTTCACATCATCATCTTGATGCGTTGCGCTCAACGTTAATTCAGCCATGGTTTTGATGGACTCAACTTCGTCGGCATCAGGATGTTTTAATTGTTCGCAAATCGTAATAAAGGCCAATGCATAGGTTGAATAACCAAGCGCCAACATACGTCTAGCCATGTCCATGGCCAAATCTCTTGCCGCTTCATTGTCGCCTCTATCTTGCAACATTTGAATCATAGGCCGAGCAATATGCAAGTCCTCAGGAAATGCCTGTAAAAGCCCTTGATATGCGTAAGTTAGCTCTTGTTCATTTAACGACATAAGCCATAGGTTAGACTTAGATTAAAGAAAAATCCACCATAAGCATCTGAATTGGCACATATTTGTATCCATTGCGCTTGTGCACCTAGGTACGTAGCCTGCGCCAACTTTTATACATTCGAGGCTTGGCTATGACATCCGCATCTCCCATTAAATACGCATTATTAAGTGTGTCCAACAAAAACGGCATTGAACCCTTTGCCAAGAATCTTATCCAATTAGGCTTTAGCCTTTTATCCACAGGTGGCACTGCAAAATTATTGCGCGAAGCAGGCATTGAAGTGCGTGATGTGTCCGATTATACAGGCTTTCCTGAAATGATGGATGGGCGTGTCAAAACCCTTAACCCTAAAGTACATGGCGGCATTCTTGCCCGAAGAAACAACAAAGGCGATTTGGCATCCATGAAAGAGCATGGCATTGAGCGTATTGATGTGGTGTGCGTTAATTTATATCCCTTCCGCGAAGCTGTAGCCAAAGAAGATTGCACCATCACTGACGCCATTGAAAACATCGATATTGGTGGCCCTTGTATGGTTCGCGCTGCTGCAAAAAATCATGAGTTTGTGACTATTGTCGTTGACCCCAACGACTACGCTATGGTGATTGCATCCATGCAAGATGGCTCTTTAGATGTTGGTAAACGCCGTAGCTTAGCCGTCAAAGCCTATGCCCACACCGCAGCCTATGATGGCGCGATTGCCAATCACTTTTCCTCGCTTAATACCGATGGAAGTAAACGCACATTCCCTGATATTTTTACCCGCCAGTTTATCAAAACTGCGGATGAGCTTCGTTACGGCGAAAATCCGCATCAAGCTGGTGCGTTTTATGCCGATGTTGAAGACCCTGTGACTTCACTTGCCGATTGCGAAGTATTGCAGGGCAAAGCTTTGTCATACAATAATATTGCTGATGCTGATGCTGCCTTTGCTTGCGTGCGAGACTTCTCTGAAAATGCAGCCGTCATTGTCAAACATGCCAACCCTTGCGGTGTAGCAGTGGGTGGCAACCAAGCTGAAGTGTATGAACGTGCCAGAGCAGCCGACAGCACATCTGCATTTGGTGGTATTGCTGCTTTTAATCAACCTTTAGACAATGAAACAGCATCACTGATTGCCCAAACCTTTATGGAAGTGGTGATTGCGCCAGGTTTCTCTGATGAAGCTTTAGAAACATTAAGTGCCAAGAAAAACCTGCGTGTTTTACTTGCACCATCGGTTGCTCCTGT
>JALUNK010000048.1 GCA_027055255.1 Ghiorsea sp. | reverse complement strand
TTTGAGGATGAAGGGTATTTGGTTAGTACCTCCGCATCGGGTGAGGAAGCTGTGGCACGGTTTCGTAAAAGTCCTGCAGACTGCGTGTTTCTTGATATATGGATGCCTGGGATCGACGGTCTGGAGACACTAAGCCGTATCAAACAAATTAACCCCGAAGTGCCTGTTATTATGATGTCAGGGCATGCTACAATTGATACAGCAGTTCGAGCAACAAAAAAGGGCGCATTTGATTTTATTGAAAAGCCATTTTCACTAGATAAGCTCTTAATTATATTAAGAAATGCTGTAGAAAAACGGCGTTTAGAACTGGAAAATTCAGATTTGAAGTTTGAAACGAAAAAAGGTATTCCTCAATTGGTTGGTGATAGTAAAATAATCAATAATGTACGCAAGCAACTGGATAGGGTTGCAAAGAGTGAACAGTATGTTGTGCTTCAGGGTGAGCATGGTGTGGGCAAATCTATTGCAGCCCGAATTTTGCACGAAGGCTCTAGCCGTTCCAGTGCAGCCTTTGTGAAATTTAAGAAGCTTAATTTAACGGATGAAGCTGTTGAGTTAGAGCTGTTTGGTTATGAAAAGGGTGCTTTTGTAGGCGCGTTGCAAACAAAACGTGGTAGGTTGGAAGCAGCACACCGTGGCACAATCTTTATTGAAGAAATAATGGATATTTCATTGGCTGTTCAAGAAAAACTATTGCTTGTTATGCAAGAGCACAGGTTACAACATGTCGGTAACCCTAATCATATTCCTTGTGATGTGCGTTTTATCATTGGAACGCGATTGAGTAAGGCAGAACTATTGGAAAAAGGCGTTGTGATAAAATCTTTTTTTTCACAGCTTCAGCCTATCAATATTACCATGCCCAAATTGCGTGATCGGATTGAAGATATACCTCAGTTATTGGAAGTTTTGGTTGCAGAACAAGTAGCATATCTTGCTGGTGCCCCCGTGGTGTTTGATGACGAAGTTATCCAGGTACTGCAAAATTATACTTGGCCAGGGAATGTTCGAGAGCTGAGGAATTATGTTGAGCGCTGTCATATTCTATGTTCGGGTCAGGCGTTAACACTTGATACAATGCTACCTTTAAATGCCGCAGCGCAACAGGGAATGTCCTTTTCTTCTGTGCCAGATGATACGGTGTTGGAAGATGGTTTTCATGATGCACGTAAGCAATTTGAGCGTAGCTATATATTACACCACTTGAACAAGAATGATTGGAATATCAGTCAGACAGCAACAGATATCGGTATGGAAAGAAGTCAGTTGCATCGTAAGATAAAAACGCATGAATTAATACAATCTAAGAAATGAACATTATTATTTTGGGTGCTGGTGAGGTTGGCTTTCATATTGCAATGCGATTGGCGAGTGAAGGTCATGATGTTGCAGTGGTGGATAGTGATAAAGATCGTATTCAACGCGTGTCTGATACCATGGATGTTCGCACTGTCTTAGGTAATGCCGCATACCCTTCGGTTTTAGAGCAGGCAGGTGCTGAAAATGCAGATTTGTTGATTGCTGCAACAGCCAGTGATGAAACGAATATGCTTGCTTGTCAGGTGGCACATTCGTTGTTTAAAGTCACCATGAAAATGGCAAGGGTTCGTGAACCAGACTTTGCCAATAGTGATAAATTATTTGGTAGGGATGAGTTACCTATCGATTTAATTATTTCTCCAGAGCATGAGGCAGCTAAGGCTATTGTAAAACGTTATCAGGTTGCATCAGCGATGGATGCGCAAGGATTTGCAGACGATAAAGTTCAACTTTTGGGCATGATGATTCGCCCTAAAACGCTGCTTGCAGGTCTTGCGATGCAAGAGCTTGCAGAAGTGATGGGTGACAAAAGAGTTTATGTGGTTGCCCATGAACATAATCGAAAATGGAAAATACCTACGCGGGATACAGTATTGTTGGCGGGTGATAGCGTATACTTGGCAGTAAGTAGTTCGCAAGTTGAGGATGTTGTTGAAGTTTTAGAAGGCTGTAAGCAAGAAACTAAAGTGCAGCGAAATGTCATGCTTGTTGGTGGTGGGAATGTCGGTTTTGCAGTAGCACAGGCGCTAGAAAAAATGGGCGTATCTATTAAAATGATTGAGTTTAATGCAGAGAGAGCCTCTTGGATTGCTGACCATTTGAGCTCCACTGTTGTTTTGCATGGTGACGCCCTAGATAGAGATTTATTGGAAGAAGAAGCGATTTCTCGAATGGATGATTTTTTAGCGTTAACTAATGATGATGAAACCAATATCCTAAGTAGTCTTATTGCGAGAAAATATAAAGTTCCACATGTGGTGACGCTGGTTAATCGTGCGATTTATTCTGACTTGGTACGTGAGATTGGATTGGATGTTATTGTGTCACCCCGCTTTACCACAGCGGCATCTATTTTAAGGCATGTACGTAAAGGTAGAATCCTTGGTATGTCACCATTGGGTGATGGAACTTTGGAAGTGATTGAAGCAGAAGCTTTAGAAACAGCTACAATCCTTGATGCGCCATTGAAAGATTTGAAATTACCTAAAGATACGGTGATTGGTGCGATTGTACGCGGTGAAGAAGTGATTATCCCTGATGGCGATACGCAAGTATTGGCCAATGACCATGTTGTATTGGTCACGCGGGCTGAGTCGATTCGTGCAATTGAAGCATTGTTTGAAGTCCGCCTTGAGTTCTTTTAAGGGGCATTGCTTAATATATGCACATTAAAGGTGTGGTTTGGACGCTAGGTATTCTTATCGTTTTGTTTGGGTTTGGTATGTTGGTACCTGCATTGGTTGCGGTATATTATCAGTCTGGGCACGCTGATGAGTTTGTTTTGGCAGGTTTGTTAGTTGATATTCTTGGTGTGTTGATGATGAGTTGGGGTGGGGGTGCTCCTAAGCAACTCAGTCATAAGGATGGGTTTTTAATTGTTGCCTTGGCGTGGGTCGTTCTTTCTGCCTTGGGCTCTGTTCCATTTATAACCACAGGTGTAACACCCACTTTGGTTGATGCACTATTTGAATCGACTTCAGGTTTAACCACTACAGGTGCAACGGTGCTAACTGGCTTGGATACAATGCCTAAAGCTATTTTATTCTGGCGTTCTATGCAGGAGTGGTTAGGCGGCATGGGGATTATCGTTTTAGCTGTCGCTGTGATGCCGCTTTTGGGTGTGGGAGGGATGCAGTTGTTTCGCGCGGAAACACCTGGGCCAGTCAAAGATAAATTGACGGCACGGGTTACAGAAACTGCCAAGGTTTTATGGTTTATTTACTTGGGGATTACCTTTGTAACTGGTGTGTGCCTATGGTTGGCAGGCATGGGCCTGTTTGATGCGGTAAACCATGCTATGACAACGGTTGCTATTGGTGGTTTTTCGACACACGATGCAAGCATTGGTTATTATGACTCATTTTGGATTCGTGGGTTTATTGTGTTATTTATGTTACTTGCAGGCATTAACTTTACATTGCATTTTGCAGCCTTGCGAAGAGGTTTTTCTGTCGCCACCTACCTTAGGGATGAAGAGTTTATAACGTATATAAAATGGATGTTTTCGCTTATAGTTTTGATTGGACTGGTAACGGTTACAACGGGAGAGGGTAGTTGGGATGAAGTCGTTTTCAATACGGTTGCGGTTGCCACAACAACAGGATTTGCTGTGAGTGATTATGGTTTGTGGTCGCCTGGTGTAACCATGCTTTTATTGTTGGCGATGTTTGTAGGTGCTTGTGCAGGCTCAACAGGCGGTGGTATGAAAGTCGTGCGTGTACTCTTATTGTTTAGACAAGGTATGCGTGAAGTAAGGCGGCTCATTCACCCTCATGCAGTGATACATGTTAAAATTGGTAAACAAAGTGTGAAAGGTCCAGTGGTTCAAGCACTATGGGGATTTTTTGTGTTATATATGGTGTGTTTTGCCGTCATTGCTATTCTTGTGGCAATGACAGGCGTGGACATGACGACTGCAATTTCTGCTGCTGCGGCTTCGATTACCAACACCGGCCCTGGGTTTGGCAGCGTTGGTCCAGCAGAGAACTATGCATCACTTCCAGATATGGCAAAAATCGTATTAATGCTGGGTATGGTTTTGGGAAGGCTTGAAATTTTTACCTTTTTTGTACTGTTGGTGCCTGAGTTTTGGCGTAAATAGCCATGTCTGCTCACAGTAAAGTTGGCTATCTCGTTTTTTTCGTCTAATGTAGGCATTGATTATACTTATTTTAGAAAGACTTAGCGAGATTGAGAGGGTGAAAATTGTGAAAGGGTTTTGGAAGACTGATTGGTTTATAGGGTTAGTTTTAACACTACTTTTCCTTTTTGCGTATGTCAGTGGTTCTTCACTCCTACGTGGTCTCGAGTATAAAATGTATGATGCAGGTGTTTCTAGTAGTGTTGAGCCTGCCGGAAACCGTGTTGTTATCCTTGACATTGATGATACATCCATCGAACTCATTGGCCGTTGGCCTTGGCCTAGAAGTATTATGGCAGATATGCTTGCGCAGCTTGCAAATGCAGGCTCACGTATTGTTGGCGTTGATGTTTTTTATAGTGAAAAAGAAGCAAGCAAAGGTAGCAACTCTGCCGAACAATTATTTCAACTGCTTCAAGAGCAAGGGGAGTCCCTTTTATCAGAAGCTGAGGCTTTGGATGCTAAGGGCGACCAAGCGGGGGCAGATAAAAAGTTTGAGCAAGCGGATAAAAAATTTGCCGAAGCTGATGAAATAGCAGCGACAGCTTTGGCAGGTAATAGTGATATGCGTCTGACACAAGCCACTTATGAGGCAGGCAATGTATTTATGCCTATGTTTTATGAAGCAGGAGAGCCGCTTGGCCGCCCTGATGCAAATCTTCCAGATTTTGTTGAGCGGATGAGTATCAATAATATCGGTGACGTGGATGAAACTGCATCACCCATTAGTGCGATTAATATGTCCTACCCCTTTGATGAGTTGGCAATGGTATCAGCAGGTATGGGTTATTTGAATGTATCCCCCAGTGAAGATGGCGTGTTACGTTCCGAACCACTTATCGTTGAATACTATGGTCAGTTTTATCCATCGATGTCACTGGCTATGGTTGCACACGACTTGAATTTAACCATGGATGATGTGCGTATTAATATCGGAACCAGTGTTGAATTGGGTGCATTAACTATTCCTACTGACAAAGAAATGAAAATTTCACCTAAGTTTTATACCAATGGTTCAGGTGATGTTAGTGGTGGGTTTACACATTTCCCATTTTATGATGTGTTGTCTGGGAAAATACCTACAAACCTCCTGAAAGATAAAATTGTACTTATTGGCGTTACTGCAACAGGTATTGGTGCGTCCTATTTAACGCCTATATCAGGCGGTATGACTTCGGTTGATTATCATGCTAATGTGATTGAATGTATTCTTAATGAAGGTTTTATCAGTGCGCCTGATTGGGCAGAGCCAGCTGAGCTTGGTCTTTTACTCTTGGTGGGTTTGTATCTTATTCTTTTGTTACCACGTTTGAGTGCTGTGATTGGCACGGTTATTTCAGTTTCACTATTCCTAATGATTGTTGGTGCAGGTTTTGTTTTATTGGCGGATAGTGGGCTTTGGGTTCAAGTGATGGGTGCTGCAGGGCTTTTGTTGGTTGGCCATGTTGTGTTAACGAGTAAACACTTCTTTGCTAGTGAAGAAGATAGAGAAAAAATATCTTCTGAGTCTGCTGAGACGAATAAAATGCTTGCCTTATCTTTCCAAAGCCAAGGCATGTTGGACATGGCATTTGATAAATTTAGAAAGTGCCCGCCGAATGATGATATTTTAGATGGTTTATACACACTTGCGCTAGATTTTGAACGCAAACGCCAATTCAATAAAGCATCGGCTGTGTATGAATACATCATGGAAACCAAACCGAAGTTTAAAGATGTAGAACAGCGTATGCAGCGCACTAAAGATGCTGGCGAGTCCATGATTTTTGGTGGCGGTGGCGCTGGCAACGGTATGGGCACATTGATGATTACGGGTGGTGCGAAACCAACGCTTGGGCGCTATGAAATCATAAAAGAGCTTGGTAAAGGTGCAATGGGTGTTGTTTACCTTGGCAAGGATCCTAAGATTAACCGTGAAGTTGCGATTAAAACCATGGCTTTATCCCAAGAGTTTGAAGGTGACGAGTTGCAAGATGTGAAAGACAGATTCTTTAGAGAAGCTGAAACGGCAGGTATGCTTAATCACCCTAATATCGTGACCATGTTTGATGCAGGTGAAGAACATGATTTGGCATTTATTGCCATGGAATTTCTGGATGGGACTGATTTGGCGCCATACACTAAAAAAGGAAAACTTTTACCACAAATGGCTACGCTTAAAATATGCGGAAAAGTGGCTGAAGCTTTGCATTATGCAGGGCAACAGCATGTGGTGCATAGGGATATTAAACCTGCCAATATTATGTTACTTAAGGACAAAACGGTTAAAGTGACCGACTTTGGTATTGCACGCGTTACTGCATCAAGTAAAACCAAAACGGGTGTAGTGTTGGGCACACCTTCATACATGTCACCTGAGCAACTCTCAGGAAAACATGTTGATGGTCGCTCAGACATATTTTCGTTAGGTGTGATGCTGTATGAAATGTTGGTGGGTGTTCGTCCTTTTAAAGGTGATTCTATGGCAACACTGTTGTTTCAAATTGCCAATGAACCGCACCCTGATATTCGAGAGTATGATCCAAACTTGCCTGAACAGGTCAGTACATTGATTGATGCTATGTTAGTAAAAGATGCAGATAAACGCTTACCCAATGGGGCAGCAGTTATTCGGGGAATTATTGCATGTTTGAAAGTGATGGCTGCAAAGGAAGGTAAAAAATGAGTGCATTGGAGATGATTGCTGTCACAGATGTGGGGCGTAAACGTGACCACAATGAAGACTGTGTTGGTGTAGATGAGGCACAAGGTATCGCGGTGTTAGCTGATGGTATGGGTGGTCATAATGCGGGTGAGGTTGCCAGCGCTATGGCTGTGGATTTGGTGATGCGCTTGGTTAAAGATGATTTGAAGCATGTTGGTGTTGCTGAACTTGATGATGAGACAGGTTTTTCCAAAGAGGCTGTGATTACCAGAAAGTCTGCGGTTACGGCAAATAATGCCATTATTGAGGCTGCAGAAGCAAACCCTGAATGTGCAGGTATGGGAACAACACTTGTGACGGCAGTGTTTTACGGCGATAGAATTGCCGTTGCTCATGTTGGTGATTCACGGATGTACTTGTTGCGTAATGAATACCTGTCGCATGTCACTGAAGATCATTCATTGATTCAAGAGCAAGTGCGGAGAGGTTTGTTAACAGCTGAAGATGCAAGAAATTCATCCATTAAGAATCTTGTTACACGTGCATTGGGTGTTGAGAAAAATGTAGAGGCAGATGTTGTTGAAGATATTGCTTTGGTTGGCGATATCTACATGATGTGTTCGGATGGTTTGACAGATGTGGTACCTGATGAAGCTATTCGGTTGACTATGATTGAGCATAGTAAAAATTTCAAAGTTTGTGCTCAAGCTTTGATTGATTTGGCTAATGATGCAGGTGGGCCAGATAATATTTCGGTTATTTTGATTCGTGTAAAAGGCACTTTTTCAAGGAAAAAAGGTTTCTTCTCACGTTTATTTGGAGGAAAATAGAATGGGTTGCAAGCTTATTTTAAAATTCAAAGATACAGTGATTGCTGAGTATGAACTTACTCAAGAAGAAACAACGATTGGGCGTAAAGAAGAGAATACGATTCATGTTGATAATTTGGCAGTAAGTAGCCGCCATGCCCGTGTGTTGAAAATCGGACAGAAGATTATTCTGGAAGATTTAGGCAGCACCAATGGGACACAGGTGAATGATAAAGATGTTAGTAAACATGTGCTTAACCATGGTGATATTATCACAGTTGGTAAGCATACAATGAGTTTCGTTTGTTCAGATGCTAAACCTGCTGTAGCTCAGCAAGAAGCTGAAAGTGATATGGATAAAACCATGATTATCAGTTCTGCTGCGCGTGAAGAGATGATGGGCAAAGGCGGTAGCTCAGCTAAGGCTCCGGAGATGATTCTGGGGGGTATTCAATACGTATCCGGCCCACTGATGGGTAAAAGTTTGGAATTGAAAGCATCGCTTACGAGCATGGGTAAAGGTAGCAACTGTAAAATTAAAGTAAAAGGAATGCTTGTTGGTAAACAAGCAGCTGTATTTACGCGTCGCCCTACGGGCTATCATATTACACATTTAGAAGGCATGAGTAAAACCAAAGTAAATGGGGAAGCGATTACTGGTGCACCACGTGTACTCAAAGATGGTGATATTATTGAGCTAGCAGACTTGAAGTTGCAATTTTATATTAAGCAATAAACTGTTGAGAGAAGCTTGGTTATTTTAGATGTGTAGTATCTCCCTCTATTAGCCTAACCAGACACGTGCATTACGGAACATACGTAGCCATGCGCCTTCTTCGTGTTCACGGTTTGGGTAGTATGAAAACTGTGTATTTCTAAATAAACGCTCAGGGTGTGGCATCATGATGTTGAACCGCCCATCAGACGTAGTAAAACCTGTCAATCCTTCTGGCGAACCATTGGGGTTAGCTGGGTAAGTATTTGTAGCTTGACCAGAAGCATCAATGTAGCGCAAGTATGCAGCAGCTTGATTTTGCTGCTCATGATTTTCAAAAACTGCGCGACCTTCTCCGTGAGCAACAACCAATGGCAATTGAGAACCCTGCATGCCTTGCATAAGAATGGATGGTGTATCCATGACCTCTACCATCAATAAACGTGCTTCAAATTGCTCGGATATGTTCCGTTCAAAGCTCGGCCAATGTTCTGCCCCAGGAATCATATCTTTAAGTTGACTCATCATTTGACAGCCATTACATACACCCAATGCAAAAGAATCATCACGGTTAAAGAAGTTTTGGAACTCATCAGCTGCGCGGGGATTAAACTTAATTGAATTTGCCCATCCACGACCTGCCCCCAATACATCACCAAAGGAGAAACCACCACAAGCCACCAAACCTTGGAAATCAGCTAATGACACGCGTCCCTCAATCAAATCAGACATGTGTACATCGACGGATGTAAACCCTGCCATATCAAAAGCAGCAGCCATTTCAATTTGCCCGTTTACACCTTGCTCTCTAAGCACTGCCATTTTTGGACGTGCGCTATTAATAAAGGGCGCTGTAATATTTTCATTTACATCGTAGGTCAGTTTTGCGAACAAACCTTTATCATTTGGGTTGTTAATCGTATCAAATGCCTGTTTCGTACATTCAGGGTTGTCACGCAAACTGGCCAATTGGAAGGATGTTTCTGTCCAAACCTGTTGTAGCTCAAGTACAGGTTCATCCAGCACGGTTTCATTGTTGAATGCGATGTGAAGTTGCATATCATCGTTGGTACTTCCTATGATGTGAACAATGCTGGTAAGCCCATGACTATCAAGTAATGCCAAAGTTTGTTCGCGGTGTTGGCGTTGGATTTGAATCACAGCACCCAATTCTTCAGAAAACAAAATATCCAATGCAGTATGACCTAAGTTGTCTAAATAAATATCAAGTCCAGAGCGTCCTGCAAATGCCATTTCAGCAAGTGTTGTAAGCAATCCGCCATCGGAGCGGTCGTGGTAGGCAAGCAACAAACCTTGTTTGTTTAATGATTGAATGCTGTTAAAGAAATTGGTGAACAAGTTAGCATCATCAAGGTCCGGTGTTTCTTCACCTGTTGACTGATAAACTTGTGCTAGGCATGAACCACCCAAACGATTTTTAGCTTGTCCTAAGTCTAAAAGGATTAAATCCGTTTCACCTATATCTGTAAGCAGTTGTGGGGAAAGTGTTTTTCGAATATCGGATACAGGTGCGAAAGCAGATACAATCAATGAAAGTGGGGATACCATTTCTCTGCTTTGCTCACCCTCTAGCCATTTTGACTTCATGGATAAGGAATCTTTGCCCACAGGAATCGAAATGCCCAAGGCGGGACAAAGCTCCATGCCGACTGCTTGAACGGTGTCATACAAGGCTGCATCTTCGCCATCATGCCCGCAAGCCGCCATCCAGTTTGCAGAAAGTTTGATGTCGCCTAGCTTTTCAATGTTTGCGGCAGCGATATTGGTTAATGCTTCACCTACTGCCATGCGACCAGATGCTGGTGCATTTAGAATAGCAAGTGGTGTGCGCTCACCCATAGCCATGGCTTCACCGGTATAGTTGGTGAAATCAGCAGCGGTCACTGCCACATTTGATACAGGAACTTGCCAAGGACCAACCATTTGGTCACGAGCAACAAGACCTGTTACTGTTCTATCACCAATGGTGATGAGGAACTCTTTGCTGGCAACAGCAGGTAAACGAAGTATCCGTTTGACAGCTTCTTGAATGTTTATGGTTTGTGGTAGTGGCGTAAATTTGGGTTGTGTATGGGTAACATCACGCAACATTTTAGGTGGTTTGCCTAATAATGTTTCCAAGGATAAGTCCACAGGTGCATGGTTCAATAAAGTATCATCCACATGTAAATGATTGTCATCCGTCGTTTCACCTAGCACAGCAAACAAGCAACGTTCACGCTCACACATAGCCGTAAAGTTTTCTAAAGACGTTGGTGCGATAGCAAGCACATAACGTTCTTGCGCTTCATTACACCAAATCTGCATAGGGCTCATGCTGGTTTCCATATTATGCACATTACGCAAATCAAACTTGCCACCACGCCCTGCATCATGAATCAATTCTGGCACAGCATTTGAAAGCCCACCAGCACCAATATCATGAATAAAGAGGATTGGGTTATCATTACCCAATTGCCAGCAGCGATCGAGCACTTCTTGACAACGACGCTCCATTTCAGGATTACCACGTTGCACTGAATCAAAATCAAGGTTTTCAGCATTGGTACCTGTATCCATGCTGGATGCAGCACCGCCACCTAAACCAATCAACATAGCAGGTCCGCCAAGTTGAATAATCAATGAACCCACAGGGACTTCATTTTTAAATACATGACGAGCATCAATATTACCCACGCCACCAGCCAACATGATTGGTTTATGATAACCTCTTAAATCACCGTCTACATTTTGTTCGTATGTTCTGAAATAACCATTGATATTGGGGCGACCAAATTCGTTGTTGAATGCCGCCGCACCAATTGGGCCATCAAGCATGATATCCAAAGCCGATGAAATACGTTCAGGCTTACCATTGTTTTGTTCCCAAGGCTGTGAGAAGTTAGGAATATTTAAGTTAGATACAGTGAATCCACACAAACCAGCTTTGGGTTTAGAACCAATGCCTGTGGCACCTTCATCGCGAATTTCGCCACCCGAACCTGTCGCAGCTCCTGCAAAAGGAGAAATGGCTGTGGGGTGATTGTGTGTTTCGACCTTCATCAAGATATGTACATGATCATCGTGAGCTTGATATATTTTATTGCTATCAGGGTAAAAGCGTTGGGATTTTCCACCTTCAATAACCGAAGAGTTATCGGCGTAGGCAACAATAGTACCTTCAGGAGATGTTTTGTGCGTATGACGAATCATACCAAATAAGGTTATATCTTTATCTTCACCATCAATTTTCCAATCGGCATTAAAGATTTTATGGCGGCAGTGTTCAGAGTTGGCCTGGGCAAACATCATCAATTCAGCATCGGTTGGGTTGCGTTCTAAGGCGAGAAAGTTTTCAAATAAATAATCAACTTCATCGTCTGCCAGTGCCAGTCCCAGCTCAATATTGGCAGCTACTAATGCACCTCTACCATCTTGCAGGATATTAATGTGTTGTAGCGGTTGAGGGTCGTGGTGTTGAAATAAAAGGTGCAAATCATCCGTGGACTCAAGCACGGATTCAGTCATGCGGTCATGGATAGTGGGTAAAATAGATTCTTTATCACCTTTGATGGTATAGGCAATGCCTCGTTCAATACGTATAAGTGAATCTAAGCCACAAATTTTAGCAATATCAGTAGCTTTGGAAGACCACGGGGAAATCGTACCAATACGGGGGGTGACCAGATAAAGATGTTCACTTTGTGAAGATATGTCCGTAGATGTCATGACACCAAGGAGCTTGTCTAAGTGTTTTTTGTCCGAACCTGACCATTTGAGGTTTGTTTCGATAATATATATATAAGATGCTTGAATATGATCGGTATCAAGCTCTTGGCAAAGCTTGTTGTAGCGAAAGGTTGAAAGTGCATCTTCACCTTTAAATATATGTATGGATGTTGTATTGGAGTGAGTCATGGGGGGAAGTCTAATCACAATCATATAAATTTCGAGGCTTGTTTATGGCAGTGATGAATGTGGCATATAAACACATCATCAAACCTAGTGCATTGACGAAATATGAAGCTTAACCGTAGTTTCCCACCCAATGTGATGTCTAGCTTGCCTTGGTGAGGAAGGCATTACAAAAAAACTTAGGTTTATTCTTTGAGTAAACCAAATAAAACAAAAAGAGGATTTAAAAACATGAAGAAAATTATTCTTTCTGCTGCTTCTCTAGCTGTTGCTGCTGTTGCGTCTGTATCAGTTGCACCAACTACATCTGAAGCAATTCCGGCGTTCGCGCGCCAAACTGGTTCTGCATGCCTAGCATGTCACTTCCAATCATTCCCAACTTTGGCGGCTTATGGTCGTGCATTCAAAATGGGTGGTATGACTGATGCTTCTGTTGATATGATTGAAGATGAGCATTTGTCAATCCCAGCCGCTTTGAACTGGACTGTCATGGTTCGTCCAAACTTTGAAATGAAAGATACAAATGGTACAAAAGCTAATGCATTTAAATTTGCTGACCAAGTATTTATGATTGGTGGTCGTGCTGGTGAACACACTGGTGTATTTGTTGAGTATGGCGCTGGTGGTCTCTATGCTA
>JALUNK010000047.1 GCA_027055255.1 Ghiorsea sp. | reverse complement strand
AGAAATTATAAGAGAAATATGCATAAAGCAAAACATTCTTCGATACGTTAAACTGGCTTAAAACAGTATTCGGAGTTTTACTTGATAGTACATGACTCGCCACTCTTTCGTGGTGATAAGAAAGCCCAACATAAGAGTCCTCATTATCCTCACACTTTACACCCATCCTAGAATCAGGCTTAAGAATGTCTTCAAGGGCTTTAAACTCTTCCACTTATACTCCTCAAGGTTATATATTTCTAAATCGCAATCGGAGCACGGATAGCATCGTGGCTTTGATAACCTTCTAAAGTGAAATCTTCATATTTAAAGTCAAAGATGTTTTTCACATTAGGATTAAGCTTCATTGTTGGCAAGTTGTATGGTGTGCGTGCCAACTGTGTTTCCACTTGCTCGGAATGATTGGAGTATAAATGCGCATCACCAAAGGTATGCACGAAGTCGCCTACTTCTAAATCACATACCTGTGCAACCATCATGGTCAGCAGCGCATAAGATGCGATATTGAAAGGTACGCCTAAGAAAATATCCGCACTGCGCTGATAAAGTTGACAGGATAATTTGCCATCTGCGACATAAAATTGGAAAAATGCATGGCATGGCGCTAATGCCATTTTGCCTTGCTCCACATTGGCTTGCGGAGAAATCGATTCATCGGGAAGGTCGGACACATTCCAAGCTGATACAATCAAGCGGCGTGAGTTGGGTTTATCTTTGATTTGTTCAATCAATGCTGCAATTTGGTCAATCTTCTGACCATCGGGTGTTGGCCAGTTGCGCCATTGATAGCCATACACAGGGCCAAGCTCCCCATCTTTCGCCCATTCATCCCAAATTTTCACACCGTTCTCTTTTAAATAAACCGTACTGGTGTCACCTGCAAGAAACCACAACAACTCATGGATGATAGACTTCAAATGCACCTTCTTGGTGGTGACCAAAGGAAATCCTTGGGATAAGTCAAACCTAAGCTGCCTGCCAAATACAGAGCGTGTGCCTGTACCTGTCCTGTCGCCTTTTTGCGTACCATTTTCATGAACATCGCGCATAAAATCTAAATATTGTTGCATAATCCCCTCGTCAGCCGATAAAATCACGGCTATGATTGCTGACTTTTCACGCAGGGTAAATAGTTTACCTGCATATCAGGAGTGTATTTATGCGTTTTGCTTTGTTTTTCTTGCTTTGCTTCAGCCTTATCTCGGCGCAAATTGCCTCTGCAGAAATCTTATCCACAACAGATAAGGTGGTTGAAAAATTTATGGCATTGGATTTGGATGAAACAGAAACCATCTCTTTGGAAGAATATACGACCATGGTTTTAGAACGTTTGGATGAACGCTTCAAACTCATGGATGCTGATGAAGATGGTGAAGTTACCGAAGAAGAATACCGCACATTTTGGATCAAAACCAAGTCACAATATTATCGCCCACGCCGCGAATAAACATAAACATCACAACAAAAATTTTATTTTAAGGAATCACCATGACAGTTAAAACTCGTTTTGCCCCATCACCCACAGGCATGTTACATATTGGTGGCGCGCGCACAGCCCTATTCTCTTGGCTTTATGCTCGCCACTTTGGTGGTGAATTTGTGTTGCGCATTGAAGATACCGATAAAGAACGTAGCACGGATGAAGCCACACAAGTTATTCTTGATGGTATGAAATGGTTAGGGCTGGATTGGGATGGCGAACCTGTATTTCAAGGCGCTCGACAAGATAAACATATTGCCGCTGTGAACAAGCTGCTTGATGAAGGCAAAGCTTATAAATGCTATTGCAGTAAAGAGAAGCTGGATGCCATGCGTGAAAAACAACGTATTGAAGGCAAAAAAGCCATGTATGATGGCACTTGCCGCAATTTAACTGAAGAACAAGATTCCCCATTCGTGGTGCGCTTTAAATCACCTGAAGATGGTGAGACTTGGGTCAAAGATTTGGTGCTTGGCGATGTATGTTTCCCCAATGAAGAAATTGATGATTTGATTATCATGCGTACGGATGGCACGCCGACTTATAATCTAGCAGTTGTGGTGGATGATGCAGATATGGGCATCACCCATGTGGTGCGCGGCTCAGATCATTTGAACAATACACCCCGCCAAATTCAACTTTCTCAAGCCCTTGAGTTAGATGTACCTCAATTTGCGCATATCCCACTCATTCATGGCGCTGATGGTGCAAAAATGAGTAAACGCCATGGCTCAGTTGCGATTACTGAATACCGTGAGAAAGGTTACCTACCTCATGCTGTAACCAATTACTTGGCGCGCTTAGGTTGGTCTCACGGCGATGATGAAGTGTTTAGCTGTGAAGACTTAATTAAGCACTTTGATTTGGCTCATATTGGTAAGTCTCCATCCCGCTTTGACCAAGATAAATTGGATTGGTTAAACGCCCATTGGATTAAAGCTTCAAATCCTGCTGCTTTAGTAGATGAAGTGGCTTACTTCATGCAAGACATCGATACATCAAATGGTCCAGCCTTGGTGGATGTGATTCCTGCCCTACAAGAGCGCTCGAAGAACTTAATTGAGCTTGCTGATGCTGCGCGCATGTTTTATGTCGCTCCTACTGAATACCAAGAAAAAGCCGTGAAGAAAAATTTCAAGGAAGGCACTTGGGCATTGTTGGATAAATTTATCGCCAAAGCTGAATCAGAGGCTTGGTCGGGTGAAGCAGCACATCAATGGATTGCCGACATTTGCGAAGCTGAAGGTGTAAACATGGGTAAACTTGCGCAACCTATTCGTGTGTTGATTGCGGGCGTGCCCGTATCCCCACCGATTGATATTACCCTTGAGCTTTTGGGTAAAGATGAAACGTTATCGCGTATTCAAAAAGGTATAACAGCGCTTAAAAGTTAATCGCTTTTACTCGCCACAGTTCTTTACTGACCATAGGATCATTGGCAATATCTTCTAAGCTCGCATTCATTAATGTTGCGTATGCTTTGAGAGGTAAACTAAGAAAAGAGTGACCACCCGAAAAACCAAAGTGAATGGCTAACATATCTGCTAAATACACAGCTAAAACCTCTTTTCTTATATTGTCTGGAATCTTCTCTGGCTCTGCAAAAGCAGGGTGATGGTGAAAGGCAATGCCCGTTTGTATCAAATCAGACAGATGCCAATGTTTGGCTAACAGTTCCCCCGCTTGCAAGTGATTCACACCAAATGTTCCCTGCTCTATTTGTAAATACCCATGTTCAGCATTTGAAAGCGACACTAGTTTTTTGGGTAATGCAACATTGATTCCAATCCTACCCAAATCATGTAGCAATCCAAGCGTGCCTGCTATGCCAGCATTACAACCAGGAATATATTTTGCTGTAATACTTGCTAAAGCAGATGTTGCAATGGCGTGCTTCCATAAGACAGAGCTTTTATACGTCGTATTGGATTTGACCTTTAGGCTGCCCATACAAAACTTGGTTACAATGCCTCGAACTGCATTATAACCAAGTAAAACCACTGCCTGCCCTAGGTCATTTACATCTTTTGCTGCCAACATATTCGCATGTCTTAAA
>JALUNK010000046.1 GCA_027055255.1 Ghiorsea sp. | reverse complement strand
GATGAAGTCTATCTCTTGGAAGAAGAAGGACGACCAGGCGAAGAAATCCCTATCTTTGAAGATGAACATGGCACCTATATCATGAATTCCAAAGATTTAAGAGCAGTCGAACATGTGGAGCGCCTAGTAAAAATTGGCGTGGATTCACTAAAAATAGAAGGGCGTACCAAATCGCATTATTATGTCGCACGCACAGCCCAACTCTATCGCCAAGCCATTGATGATGCGGTTGCAGGGCGTGAGTTTGATTGGACATTGATGCGCAAATTGGATTCATTGGCCAACCGTGGTTATACCGATGGTTTCTTGCAACGCCGCCACACAGCCGCCCACCAAAACTACGAAAAAGGTTCATCCACTTGGGACTACCAACGTTTTGTCGGTGAAATTATTGGTTATGATAAAGCAACAGGTTTGGCTGAAATTGATGTGAAAAATAAATTTGGTGTGGGTGATTCTGTAGAAATGATTTGTGCCAACGGTAATCAAACCTTTACCATTGAATCCATGGTTAAAGCCAAAGATGGCTCTGCAATGGATTTGGCTCCAGGAAGTGGGCATATCGTGCGTATCCCTATTCCAACAGAGCCATCCAAAGTCGCCTTGATTGCAAAAAACATTAGCCCTGAAAACCTATAAAACAATATATTTGGCTAAAGTTTTAATCCTAGGAATCTATCGGACTTAAACGGTTGTAACGAAAACTCATGGGCTGAAGTGGTTTATAGATGGATTTGAGGTAAATAGCACAGCTATTCAACGAAAATACAGGTGAAAATCGACCAGTATCATGATTTTGCAGCCAGTTGCTTTAAGTCCGACAGGCTCCTAGAATTTAGATAAAGGGAAACAAAGCTGCTCGTACTTTTTATTTTTTGAAATTGCTGCTTTGGGTGTTTTATAATACCAAGCCTATAAAGTCCCCCTCCCCCACCAATAGTCCCCAATTGGTGGCGCAACCTATCTCTTATTTCTTCCATAACATATTAGACTTAAGTCGTATATTTATTTTCTAGTTGCATTGCCATTCAAATAAGCGTGGGGTTGGCAGATGCACATTCTCATTATAGATGACCAAGATTGCTATCGAGAGTTCCTAACGGGCATACTACAAGGGTCAGACTGTAGTATTACCATCTCAGAAGCAGCCTCTATAGAAATTGCACGCGCTAAAGTACAAGCAAGTCAACATAAATACGATTTTGTACTCCTAGACCACATATTACCTGATGGTAAAGGACTAGACCTTCTGAGAGAGACCAAAAATCAACATCCCAACCTACCCATCGCCATGCTTTCTGCCAAAGAAGACCCCCAACTTGCTTGGCAATGCTTAGAACTCGGAGCTTCAGGGTTTATTCCCAAAAATACAGCATTGGCTGTTCTTCTCTCTGCAATCCAGCTCATGCTAGCAGGTGGTCGGTATATTCCACCCCATATTTTGCCACACATGCCCATACCTAAAAACAGTTCAAACACTGCAGGCAAAAACAAGCACGGGCAATTAACACCCCGTCAATCCGAAGTTCTAGAGTTATTATATTTAGGTTTATCTAACAAAATTATCGCTCACCGTTTAGACATATCAGAGGCCACAGTTAAAGCGCATATTACTGTTATTTTTAAGCTAACGGGTGTTTCTTCTCGCACCAAGCTCATCGCACAACATAACACCACCAACCAGCAGTAAAATAACTAGTCCCCAGCTTCTGGGGTCACTATTGTCCACAAAGCATCCGCCTCTAATTGCTTTTTGAGCCATCGTTGAACTTGTTCTGGCTGCACAGCATTCACCTTGTCCACCCACTCCAATGGTGAGTACAACTTACTTTCATCTAACAAGGTACCAAGCTGCAACATTGCGCCTTCAACAGAATCCATACCCATACGAAATTGTACGGTAAGCTGACGTTGCGAGCGTTGCACCATGTCAACTGGTACATTTTGACAAACATCTTCAATCGTTTGCTGCAATACATCCAAACAAGGTTCAAGTTGCTCAGGCATGGTGCTACAACTAATGCTCAACAAACCTGTGTCAGTATATGTAGAAAGGTGTGAACCAATGCTATAGGCAAGCCCACGTTTTTCTCTTATTTCTCGAAACAAAACAGAGCTCATGCTCCCGCCTAATAATTGGTTGCCAATCCAAGCTATCGGTTTATCAGGTGATGTGATGTTGATTGACTGCCAAGATGCCACCACTTGCGCTTGCTCCATCTGCCTTACCATTTCATGTTTACCACAGTGTACTTCTGGGCTTAACCGATGTTCCTTCTGTTTATTGACAGTTTTCTTCCATTCACTTTGTTCAATTTCTACCATCAAGTCTTGATGTGAAATACGTCCTGCGGCTGCAATCAGCACATGACCACCACGATAATTTGTATTCAAATATTTGCGCAGGTCTTGTGTTGAAAAAGATGAAAGCGTTTCCCGACTGCCCAGCACAGGTTTACCCATGGTATGCTTAGCAAATACTTGGCTTAAATGCTGGTCATACACCCACTCATCAGGATTATCATCCACCATGCTCATTTCCGAGAAAATCACTTCCCGTTCACGTAACCATTCATCTTCAGGTAACGCTGGGTGCAACAACATATCCGATAACAATGCCAATGCCTTTTGCCAGTCTTCATACAACACATGAATATGAAAACACGTACGTTCTCGGGATGTAAAAGCATTGGCATTACCACCCAAATCATCCAAACTTTCAGCAAGCTGATGCACATCCAGTTTATCCGTACCTTTAAACACCATATGCTCTAAAGCGTGCGCAATACCTGCTTGATGCTCGGCTTCATCGCGGCTACCTACATCCATAAAAATACCAATGGCAACACTTTGTGCCTTAGGTAATTCGCGTGTGGCAACTTGCACACCATTTTGTAATGTACTGTGTTCAATAAAACTGCTGTTTTCTTGGCTCATGGTTCACCTTGGTCGTCGTTAAACTGTGAACACTGATAGACTAAGTCCAATCCAGCAAGCTTGACCCTATGTCATGACTTAGGCAGGCTAAACATTTCACATTAGAGGCGGCATATGAGCAACTTACCAACAGCACCAAATCCAAACCAGAATGATTTAGACCGTCTTAAAACTATTACAATCGTGGTCTATGCTCTACAAGCATTATCTATATTTACAGGCATTACTTTTATCGCTGCGGTGGTCGTAAATTATATCAAGAAAGATGATGTACAAGGCACTTGGTTAGAGTCACACTTTTTGTGGCAGATCCGCACCTTTTGGTATGGTTTTCTGTGGGGTTTTATTGGTGTAATTCTTAGTATTGTCGTTGTTGGCTACTTTATCCTTCTTGCCAACACTATTTGGCTTTTATACCGTATCATCAAAGGTTGGTTGCGCTTATCAGAAAACAAACCTATGTATCCAACCCAACCATGAAGCTAGTTTATGAAGCCAATCAATTGGGGGAGGCGCACATCATCAAACATCTCTTGGAACGCGCTGGGTTACACCCCATCATTCATGGCGAATATTTACAAGGTGGTGTCGGTGAAATCGCTGCATCGGGCCTGCTTAAAGTCATGGTTAATGAAGCAG
>JALUNK010000045.1:2444-3581 GCA_027055255.1 Ghiorsea sp. | reverse complement strand
AAGCCGAAGTTGGCAAGCCTTGGTTATTGTATATCGACCTTGCAGGCAACTTTCGTATGCTAAACAGCGATGAAACACCCATTATCGCCAACCCAGATATTGCCGTACGCGGTGAAATTGCTTCATCCGAAGCTTTTATCGGCAAACAAGCTGCCCAAAACACTGAAAAAATGGATGAGCTTTACCTTCAATTCATTGCAGGCTGGTTAACCCACTTAGAAACCCGCCGCTTATCCGTCTTTATCCCTGAAACCAAAGATATTCATTCACTTGAAGATTGCATTGAGAAAATCAAAGCTTGGGAACATGAATAACTTACTCCCTATGTTTAGGTTTAAGACTTTTGTATTGTAGAGTTCAGCACTTAATTTAAAACAACACTGGAGAACAATTATGTGCGAACAACTGAAATGGTGGGAAAAAACTGTCGAATACTTATATGTTCATAAGCATTTCACTGAAAATGACTTTATAGCACCTCTTGATGGCAATGAAGAGGCGGCTGGCGATGCCATGTCTGGAAACAAAGATAAGTTCATCCTTATTGAATTTAAAAAAGATATAAGCTCCTTAGACAGTGAAGAGGAGAAATTTGACGGCGGTAATTATGATGCTGCAAAAAACAAGCTCGAAGATAAGGATGCGCATCACTTTTTGGTTTATGGAGAACAAGAGAATGAAAAGTTACATTTAGTCAGTCAGACTTACTTTTCCAAGACACATGCTGACGTTAGCGAGTTACTTGAGCATGGGGTAGAGCTAGATGCCTTTAATCGGTACCTAAAAGAGTTTATAAGCTATAAAAACAATAAAAATAGTAGTGGGGGTGGAATGAATACACTTGTAGCTGGCATTAGCACTGATGGAACTAGTAAGAAGACATGTGCCTCTCTTGAAGCTTTTCGTCTTGAACATGACCCTGAATTTTCACCGCCAAACCTTACTCCCGAGGCTTCAGTACGAAGCATGGAAATATAAAACAACCATCAATACCACCTCTGACGCAAAGGCTTTTAAGCTCAATTTCAATACATCTAAGCAATAAAGTTGACCAACTAGACCAACCTTGGTATATTCAACCTAAATATCATACTGGAGGTTTATCATGATTGTGAACATTTCCGAAGCCAAAGCCCA
>JALUNK010000045.1:0-2434 GCA_027055255.1 Ghiorsea sp. | reverse complement strand
GTTGTGATAGCAAAAAATAATACGCCACTGGTTGATTTGGTCGTGCATCAGCCTGAAGGCAAACGCACGCTTGGTTTGCTGCAAGGCTCTTTTACTGTGCCTGATGATATTTTGGATGAAGATGATGGCATCAACACCATGTTTTATGGTGAGTAACCATGCACATCATTATTGATACACATATTTTCTTATGGGCAATCGCCGAACCACATAAAATCAAGCCTGAAAAACGTGCGCAACTCGAAACGGCAACCAATACTATTTATGTCAGCGCAGTAAGCATCACCGAAATTATGATTAAAGCATCTATGGGTAAGCTTCATATCAATTTCGACCCTGTGGCTGCTGCCAAAGAAAGTGGTTTTGAATTGCTCCCTCTAACTGGTGAAGATGCATTACCCCTTCAAGACTTACCTTTTCATCATAAAGACCCTTTTGACCGTATGTTGATTGCACAAAGTATATCAAGAAACTATGCGCTTATGTCTGATGATAAAAAATTTAGTGCTTACGATTGTAAGCTGATTTAATTTCTAAGGAACACTCTATGACTTTTACACCTCAAAAAATCATGACCATCAATATGAACGGTATTCGTGCAGCAACTCGCAAAGGCTTTTGGGATTGGTTTGCCCCGCAAGATGTGGATGTACTTTGCATTCAAGAGCTTAAAGCCAAAGAAGAGCAAGTGCCCGAAGAAGCCAAACCCGAAGGGTATTATCGTTATTATCATATTGCGGAAAAGCCTGGTTATTCGGGTGTTGCTCTGTATTCCAAAGTTGAACCCGACGCTGTACATATTGGTTTAGGCTCGATTGACCCTGATATGGATTGGAGCGATATGGATTTTGAAGGTCGCTTTGTCATGGCTGACTTTGGAAACTTAAGCATCATGAGCGTGTATTTCCCTTCAGGCTCAAGCTCGGATGTGCGTCAAGCCATCAAAATGAGCTTTTTAGAGCGTTTTCTGCCATTGTTTAACCGCCTGAAAGATGAAGGACGCGAACTTATTCTCTGTGCAGACGTAAATATCTGTCACAAAGAAATTGATTTGAAAAACTGGCGTGGCAACCGTAAAAACTCAGGCTTTTTACCCGAAGAGCGCGCATGGATGGATGCACTGATGGATGAAAGTGGATTTGTGGACACATTCAGAACGCTATACCCAGAAAAAGAGCAATATTCTTGGTGGTCAAATCGCGGGCAAGCCAGAGCCAACAACGTGGGCTGGCGCATTGATTATCATATCGCCACACCTGAAATTGCTAAAAAGTTTGAAAAAATTGAAGTCTATACGGATTCTTGGTTTTCAGACCATGCGCCCGTGCTGGCAACGCTGAAAGATTAATGTCTAAACAAAACAACACCCCACCCTATCGGGCACCCCTCTTCAAAGAGGGGAATAACAACACGAACAATGCACGTCATTCCCCTTCAAGTTTGAAGGGGTGGCAGCCAACGGCTGACGGGGTAGCCCCAGAATGAATCAAACAACATACACCATCCATGGCAAAACTATTTACAAATACCAAACACCCAACCTACCCCGCAACCCAAAGCTTAAAGATAAAGCCAAGGCTCTGCGCAAAGCGGGTGTATTATCTGAAGTTTTGTTTTGGCAGCAGGTTCAGCAAAAGAAATTTCACAGCATTGATTTTGATAGGCAACGTATCATTGGTCATTATATTGTAGACTTTTACATCAAGTCTTTAAGTTTGGTGATTGAGATTGATGGTGAAAGTCATGATGCCAAAGGTGCTTATGATGAAAAAAGACAAAACTATTTGCAGAGGTTGGGATTGTTAGTGTATCGCATTGAAGATAAACAAGTAAAACAGGATATAGGACTTGTGATGCGGCAATTTGAAGATTTTATCGTCCAGTCTTATGCCAACACCCCACCCTATCGGGCACCCCTCTTCAAAGAGGGGAATAACAACGCGGGCAATGCACATCATTCCCCTTCAAATTTGAAGGGGTGGCAGCCAACGGCTGGCGGGGTAGATAAACATGCCTGAACTTCCCGAAGTTGAAACCGTAGTTGTCGGCTTAAGGCCGCAGATTACAGGCGCGAAGCTGGTGTCTGTATCTAATAGTGGGAAAAACCTACGCTATCCCCTGCCCAACTTTTCAATATTGCTACAACAACATATTCAAAGCGTGGAACGCCGCGCCAAGTATTTACTGTTTCATTTTGAGAACGGACAAACCCTGATTTGGCATTTGGGTATGACGGGGCAATTTCATGTACTTGCTCACCATGAGGCTAAAACCAAACATGAACATGTCACGCTAGCTTTTACCGATGGCAATACACTGCGCTATAGAGACACGCGCCGCTTTGGTTATGCAGGCTTGTGTCGTACCAATGATTTAGACCAACATCCTTGGTTCGCTAAATTGGGTGTAGAGCCACTTTTGGATGATTTTAATG
>JALUNK010000044.1 GCA_027055255.1 Ghiorsea sp. | reverse complement strand
GATGCTATTCGACCTGATTTGATATTCTTTTCATTGTACCAAGAACAATTCACCCATGAAACTCTGCGTTATCTAAAATCTAAATACCAAACGATAAACTGGTTTGGTGATGACCAATGGCGGTTTGATGAGTTTACTTCTCAATATGCCAATGATTTTACTTGGTGTGTGACGACAGATATGTTTTCTATTGAAAAATACCACGCTATAGGGCAAAAACATGTAATTTATAGTCAATGGGCGGCGATTGATGCGCATGCATCGGATGTTTCGCGAGAAAATCATGGTTATCAATATGATGTTTCTTTTGTTGGTGGCTATCACCCTTATCGTCAATGGTTTGTAAAACAGTTAGAACAATCAGGTGTGCATGTGGATGTGTTTGGTCATGGTTGGGAACGAGGAACTTTGAGTAGTTCTGAAATGAATCGTGTTTTTATGGAATCTAAAATTAATTTGAATATATCAAATAGTAGTAGTTTGAATGTATCCTATGTGTGTTCATCGTTTCGGGCATGTGTCAATACATTGAGAGGAGTGAAAACCGCAAGTCAAATCAAAGCGAGAAATTTTGAAATTCCATTTTTTGGTGGCTTTCAACTTACGGATTATGTTCCAACGCTTGAGAAATATTTTCAAATTGGAAAAGAAGTTAGTTGCTACACTTCTCCAAGTGAGGCAGTAAGGTTAGTTCAGTATTATTTAAGTCATGATCAAGAGCGGGAAGAAATAAGAGCTTTGGGACAGAAAAGAGCTATTTCGGAACATGGGTATAGCCACAGGTTTGAGGAAATTTTTAAGGTGATTGCATGAGAAAAGCAGCAATAGTGGTGGATTCCTTTTATAGTAATAATCGACTGTTTGACTTAAGTGATACAATTGCCAATAGAGATAACTGTTTGCTTCCGTTCGCACGGTTGAGAGAAGAGTGCAAAAATAAGGGGATAGATTTAGCAACATCAGATGTTCACCCTGAAGAATCTTCGGAGATTGTCATTTATAATGATATACCCCTAGTTCTTCCTAAGCCTGTGGATGGACAGCGTCGCTATTTGTTGTTATTTGAAAGTGAGTTGATTCGACCTGATAACTGGGAGTTAGGTCACCATAATAAATTTGATAAAATATTTACTTGGCATGATGACTATGTTGATAATGGCACATACTTTAAAATAAATTTTTCACATGAACTGCCAAAGTTTATTAGTAAGCGTGTTCAGAAAGAAAAGCTTTGTTGTATCATTGCAGGAAATAAAAAAGTTCAGCATCCTTTAGAGCTTTATTCAAAAAGAACCGAAGTTATCCGTTGGTTTGAGAAATGTCATTTTGAGGATTTTGATTTGTATGGCATGGGTTGGGATGAATGTCAGTATTTCGGTGGGAAAGTAAAGGGGATGCTAAAGAGAATAAAACCGTTGAGTCAGATGTTGGCAGCAAGCTATCCTTCATATAAAGGTCGCGTTGAAAGTAAAAAAGATACGCTAGAGCAATACAAGTTTTCCATATGTTTTGAAAATGCAAAAGATATTCCTGGTTATATTACAGAAAAGATATTTGATTGTTTCTTTGCGGGCTGCGTGCCTGTATATTGGGGTGCAAATAATGTATCGAAACATATTCCTAAGGATTGTTTTATTGATATGCGAAAGTTTTCGGGTTATAAAGATATGTATCAATATATGAAAAATATGAGTGATGAGGAATATTTAGATTACTTAAATGCTATCGAAAGGTTTATTTTATCCGATAAAAGCTATCAGTTTTCGACAGAATATTTTGCTAAGACGATTACGGAACAGATGTTAGCTTCATGAATACCTTGAACCCTCATGCATCCAATCCTTTGGTATGTATTTGTATTCCGACTTATAATGCTGAGCATACAGTGCGAGAAACACTTGAGTCGATTTGTGCGCAAACATATTCAAATCTGGTTATCCATGTTTCTGATAATGCTTCGACTGATGATACATTGAAGGTTGTTGCATCCATCAGTGACCCTCGTATTCATATCCACCCACAGCAAGAAAATATTGGGGGGGAAGGTAATTTTACACGCTGCATTCAACTAGCAGAAGGTAAATACACTGCAATATTTCATGCAGACGATGTGTATCAACCAGAGATGGTTGAGAAACAGGTGCATTTTTTAGAAGCTAACTCTGAGGTTGGTTCCGTGTTTACGCAGGCATTTACGATTGATGAACATGGGAAGCGTACAGGGCTGATTGGTCGCGTTCCTGAAAAGGGTAAAGAAGGCAAGCCGATTGGTTTTGAGGATTTACTTAAGATGATGTTGCTACATCATAACTTCTTGGTATGTCCAAGTGTATTGGTTCGAACCGATATTTATAAACAGCATATTAAGGAATGGGGAAGTAGCTTGTTTCAATCCGCCTCGGATATTGACACATGGCTACGGCTTAGCAGGATAAAACCTATTGCGGTTCTGAATGAACCTTTGATGGATTATCGAATAAGCACAGCACAGTTTTCTGAAAAAATAAGAAATAGAACGGAGAAGACAGACTTTTTTTTAGTGATGGATTATTATTTGGGAAAGGATGAAGTGCGCGACTTTTTAAGTGAAAAAGATTTTCTCCACTATGGTTGGCTGGAGCGACACGAGTCGGTGGCTTGCGCTATTAATTTGTTGAAGCAAGGTAGGAAAGGTGAGGCTAGAGCGTTGTTGAAGGGAGTGGTTTGTTGGGATGCTTTGCGAGCAGCAGTCCGTACTAAGCGAGGATTCGCTACATTAATGGTAGCTATATTGTTAAATCTATTGATGCCCATAGCAAGTCTCACTACTTATTGTGGAAGGTTTAGAAGGTGATAGTTATTTGGGGTTTAGCCTGTAGATGCATATGGTAAAGTTTAAAGTTAGAAAGTTATATGGAGTAAACTTTTCGATTGCCATACTAAGTGTAATCATTATGTCATGGTTACTTTATCCCTTTGCTGTATCATGGGTATTCCCTAATTCAATAAGGCTGGGTTTTATTCTGTTGTGGAGTACTATTTTCTTTTGGGTTTCTTTTAGTACAGTGAAAATTAAATTTCGACCTAGTGCATTGAATAAGTATGAACGTTATTTTTTTATTGGCATCAGTATTTACTTTGGATGCCTGTTTCTTGCTACATTTGTTTTTAATGATGGTCAATTGTATTATTTTATGAGTTATATCATGAAATATGTATTTTTGATTTTTCTTCTTTTAGCCTTAACAAAGAAACATATCGTATGGTCATTTAGATTATATATGTATTTATGTGGTGTCTTGGTTTGTTTTTCTATGATTAACATTGTGGGGCTTTATAATCAGTGGTGGGGTTTGGAAGAGCTTGAAATACTTCAGGGTGTTGAGTTTCCCAGAGTGGTGTGGTTTTCATGGAGTGGTTATGATGGGATGGCTCGAGTCTTTAGTAATACCCCTAACCTTTTTCGTATTCAGTCTTATAGTATTGAGCCGGGAAGTTTTGCATTAGCTTTATTGCCTGCTATTTATTGGGCGGTTTTTGTAGAAAAAAATAAATTTATACAGTTTATATTAATGTCAGGTTTATGTGCTACTTGGTCTTTAGGGGCTTTACTGGCATTAGTTATGGTTATTTTATTACTTGTGCTTATTAGACCTTCTTTTTATAAGGAGA
>JALUNK010000043.1 GCA_027055255.1 Ghiorsea sp. | reverse complement strand
GCCATCGTGGATGCATTGGCATCCGTTGACTTAAGCACGGATGATGTTGTTGCCACGGCATCGATTGATAAGAAGTCGGATGAAATAGGCTTATTATCTGTGTGTAAACAATTTTGCTGGGATTGTACATGGTATGCAGCCAGTGAGTTGGCGAAAGTGGATGTGCCTAACCCATCGGAAGTGGTGATGAAATATGTGGGTACGCCTTCAGTGGGTGAAGCGGCGGCAATTTTGCGAGCAGGCAGCAGCAAAGAAGATTTGATTGTAGAAAAATATAAATACAGAGGACACGACGGTAAAAATGCTACCGTGTCCATAGTGAGAACAACATGAGTAGTGGAAAGATATTATTGGTAGGTTTTGGTCCTGGTGGGCAAGAGCAAATGACATTTCGCGCGCGCGCAGCGATCGAAGAAGCCAATGTGGTGATTGGTTACACCACTTATATTCGTTTGGTGGAAGATTTACTGGCGGGTAAAGAAGTTATCAAAAAAGGCATGACCGAAGAAATAGACCGCTGTGTAGAGGCCTATGAAGCTGCCAAACAAGGCAAGACTGTGGCATTGATTTCATCGGGTGATGTGGGCGTGTATGGCATGGCTGGCCCCACGTATGAAGTATTGTTTCAACATGGTTGGACACCTGATTCAGATATTCAAGTGGAAGTAGTCACAGGCGCAACAGCATTGAATGCTTGCGCATCATTGGTGGGCGCGCCATTAACCCATGATTTTTGTTCGATTTCATTATCCGATTTGCTCACGCCTTGGCCGACCATTCGCAAGCGCATTGATGCAGTCGGTGCATCGGATTTCGTGATTGGGTTATACAATCCAAAATCGGGCAGACGTACTCAGCAAATCGTGGAAGCGCAGCGTATCTTATTGCAACACCGTGACCCCAAAACACCTGTGGCGATTGTAAAATCGGCATACCGCCGCAGGCAAGATATTCAAATGACCACTTTGGATGAAATGGCAGATAAAGACATTGGTATGCTGACCACCGTGCTCATCGGGAACTCATCAACATATATTCAAGAAGGTTTGATGATTACGCCACGCGGTTATGCCAATAAATATGATGATTTAACGGGTGATGCCAAAGATGGCGAAAAAGCAGGGCGCTCTCTCACCATGGGTTTGGAAGGCTGGCATGGTTGCGTGCGCCAATGGCTTGAAGATGGTAATCATCAACCATGGGAAAAGATTGCAGCGCATTTTAATGCACCTGTGGGCGAAATTTTAGAAGCTGTGGCAGGGGCAAGTGATGATGATCCTGCTGGCGGTTATACAGCTGTGTGTGCAGATGATAATTTAGAACGCATTGTTCAGGCTTTGCCAACATGGGGCAAATTGCGTGCGGTGGTTCGTTCGCCTGCTGGGGCTGTGACGGAATGTTTGCTTACTGGCGACCAGTTTGAGATGAAAGGTGATTGGCTGAATGTGGTCACGGATACTTTCCATGTGCATGTGAATTGGGCGAATGTGCACCATGCTTACCTTGCTAAGCGCGGTGAAAAATCGCTGGGCGTTCATTTTGTCAATGAAGCTGGTGACATGGTGTTCCGCGTATTGTTGGTAAAAGATGGTGATGATTTTAGCGCAGATGCGCTTGCTGCATTTGAAAAGACTTGGAAGGATTTAGTATGAGTGAAGTGATTAAACCAAAAATGATGGATTATCGCAGGCATATGATTGTTTGTGTGGGTCCACGTTGCACAGATGGTGGTGGGCAAGAGCTTTATGATACCTTGGGTGAGAAATTTAAAGCGGCAGGTTTGAATAAAGGCGATTTAAGGGTGAAGCGTAGTCGTGCGACGTGTTTTGGCACTTGCAAAGGCGGTCCATTGCTGGCGATTCAGCCTGATGGCGTGTGGTATTATAATGTGACCGATGAAAATCTGGATAGGATTATTGCGCAGCATTTGGTGGGCGGCGAACCTGTGGAAGATTTGATTTATCATCAAGGCCCAACAGGATAAAGCGACACTTGCATAAAGATTTCATTCATTTTGTGAATAGAAATGCTACGATTGCTGCAATGTTGGTGTGATGTTGGAATGAAATAGGGGATGTTATGTTTGGTTTAGGTACAACAGAATTGATTTTGATTTTAGTGATTGTGATGGTGCTTTTTGGTGCTAAAAAGCTTCCTGCTTTGGGTGAAGGTTTGGCTAAAGGTATTCGTAGCTTCCGTGTAAACCTTGCCGATGACAACAAAGAAAGCAAAGATGATAACGTGGTTGACGCTGAAAAAGTCGAAGAGAAAGTTAAAGAAGAAAGCAAGTCTTCATAATCATTATCAAGCCAAGGTTTGCTGAGTTAATTTATGCCTGATATTGGTTTGATAGAGCTTATCCTGATTGGGGTTATTGGCTTTTTGGTGCTTGGCCCTGAGCGGTTACCTGAATTTCTAGGTCAAATTGCGCGGGTGATTCGGCAAGGTAGGGCATGGGTCAACAGTTTGAAGAATCAACTTGAGTATGAAAAGCATACATTGACGCAACCCATTGAAGATGTGAAAGAAGAGGTTCAATCATCCATTCAGGATGTATCGGATGCTGTCCAGATTGAGAAAAAAGATAAGTGAGTACGCCAACCTCTGAACTGCCACCATTGATGGCGCACTTGATGGAGCTTAAAAAGCGATTAACCATCGCGATTTTGGCATATATTTTTGGTGTGATAGTGCTGATGAACTTCTCAGAAGTTGTATTTGAATTTATTTCAATACCCATTCGTGATGCTTTACCACCGGGTACACCGCTTATCTTTTTGAATGCCCCTGATGTGTTTTTCACCTACTTAAAAATTGCATTGGTGTTAAGTCTGTTTGCGACTGCTCCGATTACATTTTACCAGTTATGGGCATTTGTTGCTCCAGGTTTATACAAGAATGAACGACGTGCATTTATAGGCTATTTTTTATCCAGTTTGATTTTGATGCTTTCAGGTGCAGCTTTTTCATTTTTCATTGTTTTCCCGCTTATCTTTGAGTTCTTTTTAGGCTTTTCAACCGATTTGATTCAAGCCATGCCTGCGATTAAAGAGTATTTAACGCTTGTGCTTAAACTGCTGTTTGCTTTTGGTATGAGCTTTCAAATTCCTATTGTTATCATGCTGTTGGTTCGCCTTGATTTGGTAAGTATAGCGGCGTTAAAAGATAAAAGACGTTACGTGATTGTATGGGCATTTATTTTTGCAGCTGTATTAACACCACCAGATATTATTTCACAAACCCTACTCGCACTACCGATGTTATTGCTTTATGAAGCGGGTATCATTGTTGCCAAGGTATTAAGCCAAAAAGCTGCAGAACAACAAGAAACACCAAAGGAAGATTCATGATTATTCGATTGATCATTGCTGTTGTGTTTGCGTTTGCGATATTAAAATTATATCGCTTTGTGTTCACTCAAAAAGCATGTGATACTTGTGGCAAACGCATTGCGAAAGAAGCTGAAGTGTGTCACCACTGCAACACCATTCAACAGAAGTTAGATAGCTGAATGTTGACCAATTCAACATACAGTGGTTCAATCGCCTGATGGATATGCAACAAGAAGAACAAGAGGTTCAAACGCGTTTGGATATATTGGTGGAGCATTTAGCCACCATACGGCGCAATCATGAGCAAATTTTAGCTGAAAACAAACGTCTGCGTGAAGTTGCTCGCTTGGCTGAAGGCGAGCTTAGAAAGCGCCGTGAACAAATTGAAGCCCTTCAAGGTGAACGACAAAGCCTTGAAAACAAATGTTCGGATGCCAAAGCGCGTGTTGAACATACCATTGAAAAGTTGGATATTTTAGTTACTGAGAATGCAAGGCAAGGTTCATGAGCATGATCATGAGGTTTGGGTATGAGTGAAGCCGTGGAAGTGATGGTTGGTGGCATTAAGTTGAACATCAATACTGATGATGACCCTGCCAAAGTTAAAAGTGCAGCTGCCATGGTGCAAGCGCAATTTGTTCAACTTAAACAGTCGGGTGCAGTGATTGATAGTAGTAAAATTATGGCATTGATTGCCTTGAACTTGGCAGATGAATTATTGAGTCAAAACACCACCAATCCAGAGCTGATGCAAAAGATGATTGCAACACTTGACCAAGCTGTTGCACAAGCAGAGGGTTTAGCTAACGTGTCCCTGCGCTGATCGAGTCACAACATAGTTGCCTGAGCCTATGTGTTTCGATTGGGAGATTGCTACATCTGCTGTGTGCGTCATTCCTTAGCGAAAGAACCTGATGCTGATGTGCTTCGCCCCCCTCACTTTGAGGGTTCGACAACTTCCTGATGATACGACAGGGCGGGGATGCTTTTTTATTTATGCCTGATATTTCAATACAAAAACAAGAACTGCGTCAAAGTCTATCCCAAAAGCGAAAGGCACTATCTGAGCAACAACGCCAAGATTATTCCGCGCAAATTCAACAATACTCATTTGATTATCTTAACAATAACGGTGTGCAGCAATTGTTGTTGTATAAAGCCTTAGCTGTAGAAGTGAATACGGATACTTTATTACTATCCAAAGACTACGATGTGTATGTGCCACGAATGCTTTCAAATACGGATATGCAGTGGGTCAAGGTGGATTCGGATACGCAGTGGAAAGAAGCGGATTTTGGTGTGTTAGAGCCAGAGGATGGGCAAGTATGGCAGCCCAGTAGCTTATGCACGGTGCTTTTATGCCCACTGCTGGGCTTCGATAGCCACGGGCATAGGCTTGGTATGGGTAAAGGTTACTTTGATCGCTGGCTAGCCCAATATGGGCAAGGGATTGATGTGGTTGGTTTAGCCTTTAGCTGCCAAGCGCTTCCCAAAGTACCAGTTGAACCGCATGATGTGCCGCTCTCAACGATTATTACAGAACAAGGAATTATTTCATGTCGAACAACTTAAACATTCTTATCATTGGTGATGTGCTTGGTAAGGCAGGGCGAAGAGCTTTGCGTGACCATTTACCCAACCTGTTGGACGACCATCAAATTGACTTTTGTGTGGCCAATGGTGAAAACATTGCAGCAGGATTTGGTACGACTTTGAAGTTGGCTGATGAGCTGTTTACGTTGGGTGTGGATGTGATTACCAATGGTAATCATTGCTGGGATCAGCGTAGCTTTTTAGAAGATATTGAAGAGGATGACAGGTTTGTGCGGCCTGCAAACTTTTCTAAGTATGCACCGGGTAATGGTTGGACAGTTCAAGAAACCCGTGATGGCCATAAAGTGGCAGTGATGAATTTAATCGGACAAGTGTTTATGGGCACATGGGATTGCCCCTTTGAAGCAGCCGATAAAGTGTTGGAAGATATTCCTGATGATGTGAATGCAATTCTTGTGGATTTACATGCTGAAGTCACCAGTGAAAAGATGGGTATGGGTTGGTATTTGGATGGGCAAGTGAGCATGGTTTATGGCACGCATACTCATGTGCCAACCTGCGATGAAATTATTCACCCAAGTGGCACGGCATTTCAATCAGATATTGGTATGACGGGGTCATACAATTCCATTATTGGTATGAAAAAAGAAGGTGCTTTAAGGCGTATGGTCAAACGGTTGCCCCAACGCTTTGAAGCTGTGGAACGTGGTGCAACAATATTTGCTACGAAAATCACAGTGGATGGTGATACCAAACAAACCACTGCGATTGAAAGAATCTGTGTTCGCCCTGAATTCTAAAATTATGTAAGTATTTTTTGTGTCACACTGGTATCATAGATGCAATGAAATATGCCGCTCATATTAGACTATATGGTGGTAATATGCATAAAATATTGATGTTGATTTCATTTGTTGTGGGGATGACTGTAGCACAGTTTTCTGCTGATGCGGCGGAAGGTCACAGCTTAAGAATGGATGAAAACCTAGTCTCAGAAAGAATGCGAACATTACGTGTGTTGATCTCAAAATTTCGTGATTTGGTTTATAATTTGCGGGATATTAACCAGCTTGAAGAGATTGGTATGCCAAAGCAGGATGTGTTATTGATGAAGAATGTGCTTCAGTTAAAAATTAATCAAACACAACAGGAAACTGTTACTTTTATAAGAAAACTTTGAGGATGTTTCCAATGAATTTATATAACATGGTGTTACAACAACTATCATATAAGTTAGCTGCATTACTGTTTTCGTTTTGTGGTTTATATGTATTCATGCCAAGTCAAGCCGATGCGGGCACTATTAGACAGGTAAACTTTGTTGCTTTTCAGAAGGATCATAAAAATACCAACTTTGAAGGGATTTTTACTGGTTCCTTGGGTGCATTGATTTCATCTGTGGAAAAAGATGCGCATGTCATAGTTGCCTTACGCACACCTGAAGTGAAAGATAGGGACATTATCAATGTTCAGTCAGATGTATTGCGTATGACATCACAAAATAAATTGGCAAATAGTGGTGTTAACTGCCGTTTCTTCTTTAACGATGATTCAGATGAAGATTCATTATTTTATTCGATTAGCGGTGTTTGTGATATGCTGGATTCAGGCGTGAATGGTACGCGTAAAAAACAATTTTTGGTGAAGCGAACGATGTTATCAGACCCAAGTAAAGTTTTTAATATCTGGACTAAGTTTCATGAAGACAAAGATCTAGGTTTGGTATTTTATGTAGATATTGATTGATGTTGAATAGTAGAATAAGATGAAAAAAGGCAGCCATTGGCTGCCTTTTGTTTGTCATCATTGTGATTATTTTTTTAGTAATGAAGGTGAAAGCTCTGGGCTTTCAGCAAATGTTTTAAGCTTCTGTGCCCGTGATGGGTGGCGAAGTTTACGCAATGCTTTGGCCTCAATTTGGCGAATACGCTCGCGCGTAACGTTGAATTGTTTACCCACTTCTTCCAATGTATGGTCGGTGTTCATGCCGATACCAAAGCGCATACGAAGAACTTTTTGTTCTCTGTCGGTTAGGTTTTCCAAGACTTCATGTGTGGATTCGCGTAAGGCTTCTGTGACTGCTGTATCCAGTGGATTTTCAGCCTTCACATCTTTTACAAAATCACCCAAGCTGGTGTCATCATCATCGCCCACGGGTGTATCCAAAGATACAGGCTCTTTTGCGACTTCTAAAATTTGCTCAACTTTTTCAATGGGCATTTCCAGTTTTTCAGCCAATTCTTCAGGGCTAGGCTCACGACCTGTTTCTTGGGCAATTTGCCGAGAAATACGCATGATTTTATTAATCGTTTCAATCATATGTACTGGAATACGAATGGTACGTGCTTGGTCAGCAATGGAGCGTGTAATGGCTTGGCGAATCCACCATGTAGCATAGGTCGAAAATTTATAACCACGACGCCATTCAAATTTATCCACCGCTTTCATCAAACCAATATTACCCTCTTGAATCAAGTCCAAGAAACCAAGGCCTCGGTTGGTATATTTTTTGGCAATGGAAATCACAAGACGTAAGTTGGCTTCAATCATTTCACGTTTGGCTTGGCGCATTTTTGCTTCGCCCATGGTCAATTTTCGAGCTACATCTTTGAGTTCATAGACACCCATTTCACTTTCTTGTTCCACACGTTTTAAACGACGTTGGTTCTCTTTGATTTTTGTTGTTGATAAAGTAAAAGCTTCCGCCCATTTACTATCGGGATGTTGCTTGAGCATATCTTGCGCCCATTTCTCATCGGTAAGGCGAGTAGGGAATGTTTCCAAGAAAAGCTTGCGTGGCATTTTTGCTTTAAGCACTTGGTCACGAATAGAACGTTCATACTTGCGCACACGGTCAACATTGTCTTTAAAGCGAGCAACCAGTTTAATAAGCTGTTTGTTCGAAAAAGGAATCGTGACCAATTCAAATAGCATTAAATTCAATACTTCTTCAGCACGCGCAGCTAATTTCTTATCCCGTGGTTTACGTGAACGCTCCTGACGAACCTTCAAAAATTCTTCATGTAATTCTTTGGCTCTTTCAAAACGCTCTAAAGCACCTTCGAGTTGTTCTTCTTTGGTAATGATGGTTTCTTCCATCGGTGTGCCATCAGGGGTTGCTGTGCGTGCTTTGATGGCTGCAGCTAAAGCTTCGGGGCTCATTTTAGGTTTTGTATCTATTAAATCATCATCATCGCCTTCACTTTTATCCATGCGATTCTCATATTGTGCAATGGCTGCAGCATTGACCACCTTATCATCAATGTCCAAAATATCTTTGAAGTTGGGTTCTTCTTCCAATTCAATCGCTTCATCACGAATTTCAATCACGCGCTCACCCAAGTGCATAATTTCACGGAATGTTGCAGGACACAAACAAATCGCTTCATGCACTTGCATGCGACCCTCTTCGATACGGCGTGCAATTTCAATCTCCCCTTCACGGGTTAAAAGTTCCACAGTTCCCATTTCACGTAAATACATACGTACTGGATCATCCACACGGATGACTGTGCCCAATGTGGTGGTATCTGCACGAAGCGCTGAATCTTCTTTACGAAGACGGTCCTTACGCATGGCGTATTCACCGGTTGGTGCACGCTGTGGATCTACAACTTCAACACCCATTTCGGTGAATAAGTTAATAATACCTTCAACTTGGTTAGCATCAACTAAACCTTTAGGTAAATGGCTGTTTAGTTCATCATAAGTGATGTATCCAGCTTCTTTACCTTTTGCCATCAAGGTGCCAAGTTCTTTAATTTTTGATATATCTGCTTTGCTCATGTGTAGGTGCCGCCCTAAGTAGATTGTTTAAGTAGTTGCTTTTGTTGGTGTTTGAGAGCTTTTAACTCTTCATTGATACGCATTTTCACAGCCAAACCATCCGAATGACCCATAAGGTTATTCAGGTATGACATATGCATATCAATTAAGAGTTTTTGAAACTCATCATCTTCGACTGTTGGTAGGTTCACCCAGCGTGCTATATTCTGATTGTCGGGGAATTCCCGCATCAATTGTGCCGCTATATCTAATGTGGTGCTTTCATTATCGCCTACCAGCGAAAAGGCTCGGCTGTATATCGGATGGATAGGGTGGGTGTCAACAAAAAAGAGGAAGGCATCTTCAGGTAAGTCATGAAAACGTTTGGGGGTTTGTAGTAAACCTGCCATAAACCTGTCATATTTCATGGGTGTTACAGATAAGTTGGTTTGGCGTTTTACTGTAAAACTCTGCCCTGGTGAGGGCGAGAATTGTGGGCGTTTTTGCATGGATAGTGCTACACTAGTAGCTTTTTCAACTTCGGATTGCCAAGCTTGACGCAAATAATCATCGTCCATGGTAGAAAGCATTACATCGGCTTTTTTTGCCATACGGGCTCTGCCTTCTGCACCATCACCAGCCATGTTTTTCAAACCCTTAATCCATGTTTCCAACATGGGACGTGCATCTTCTTTAAGCCTTTTTTCAAAAGCTTTTTTACCTTCTTGTTGTAATAAAGTGTCAGGATCTTCACCGTCAGGTAAATAGAGAAATTTAGGTGAATGTTCGGCTTTTAAAATAGGAAGCATACGCTCAATAGAACGCCATGCCGCCCCACGACCTGCTTTATCACCATCAAAGCAAAAGATTGGGTTTTCGTACAAGCGCAAAATAATGCGTAGTTGGGATTCTGTAATGGCAGTGCCGAGTGGTGCAACTGCATAGTCCAAATCATATGATGCCATGGCAAGCACATCCATATAACCTTCAACAACCACCAACATTTTATGCTTACGAATGGATTCTCTATGCTCAGAGTAACCATAAAGCAAATGAGACTTGTGATAAAATTCAGTTTCAGGTGAGTTTAAATATTTGGGTTCACCATCACCCAAGATGCGACCACCGAAACCAACGGTACGCCCTTGTTTATCAAGGATAGGAAACATCACCCGCTCACGGAACCTGTCGGCAAACCCGCGTTCATTCTGAATCAAAACACCTATAGCCTCTAAGCTTTTAAGTGTTTTAACATCATCACCGAAGCAGCGTTTCATAAAACCATAACCTGCAGGTGCATAACCCAGTTGGTACTTCTGAATCAAGGCAGGAGATAGTTTGCGCTTTGCAAAATAATCACGGGCATGTTTACCCTCATCACTGTTTAAGGTGCGAGAAAAAATGCCTGCGACTTTATCCAATAGTTCCAAGCCATACTTTTTCCTAGCAGCTTCTTTAGGGTTGATAGGTTTACTATCAGGGATAGGCATACCAGCTTTTTGCGCCAAAAATTCAACGGCTTCAGGGAAAGCATAACCATCATGTTCCATCAAAAAGCGATAAGCATTACCACCAGCACCACAGCCAAAACAATAATACATTTGTTTATCAACGGAGACAGAAAAAGAGGGTGTTTTTTCATTATGAAATGGACAAAGCCCCGTCAAATTGGCTCCAGAGGGTTTTAAGTCGACATGGCGAGCAATAATTTCACCTAAGTCGGTTCGAGAAAGAAGCTCATCTAAAAATGTGGAAGAAAATTGCGCCATACCCGAGTTTATAGGGTATGTATTTTATAAATTCAACCTTGGTTGTGGTTATTGGCTTATCACAACTTGATTCCTTCCACCTTGTTTGGCTTGATATAAAGCTTCATCAGCGCGTTTGAGCCAGTGGGCGATAAGTTCATGGGGTAGTCTTTCGGCAACACCAATGCTTACTTTGACATCAATATGTCTGTGTTGCGTCTGAAAAGTCTCATTGGCAATATCAATGCGAATTTTTTCAGCCAACTGTTCACCTTGTGACAATGTTGTTTCAGGCAAAACAATACAAAACTCTTCGCCACCAAGCCTTGCTGCCATATCAGTGCTACGCACAGCAACTTTTAGCATTTTACCAAGTCTTTCTAATACCATATCACCTGAATCATGCCCATATTGGTCGTTGATATGTTTAAAGTGGTCAATGTCAATCATCAAGAAGGTTGTAGAATCATCGCTGAGCTCCGTGAAAAATTCACGTAGTTTTCTGCGGTTGCCTAACCCCGTTAAGGGATCATTGCGTGCTTGTGCCTCTGCATGTTGCAATCGTTTATTCAGTTTTTCCATTTTTTTCATTTGTGCATTCATGGTTTGTTTAACGCGCTGACCCGCATGATTAAGCTGTTTACCTGCTTTTAGAATGCTTTCTTTTGCTTGACGTAATAAAGCTTGTGCTTGTTCGGGATCGGTCGGAAGTGTCTTGTCCAAGACCAACTGTGCTTGTTTAAGTTCGGGGGAATTTTCGCCGACTTCATCCAAGGCGTTGTCCATAGCTGACATGGATTCTTTAAAGGCTGAAGTAAGTGAATTAAATGCAATATTAACTTTTCGGTTACCCTGTAAGTGGTCACGTAAGCACTTTTCAAATTGCTGAAAGTTGGCACCTAAATCTTCGATTTCAGGGTAAGGCTTGCCCAATAAGTCGTAACCTCGGCGTAACATGTTAAGTGCTGAAGGTAAGTCTTGTTGTGCTGTATCGATCAGTTCTTTGCGTGTTTGACTATGCGATTGAAAGCTTTCCAATAAATGTTCGGGACTGTCGTGGTGAACTAAGCTTTTCAATAGTGTGCCATGCTCTGCATCAAAAAGTAGTGTAAGCATGGTTGAAACATGCTTGTATAATTCGGGGTCTATGCAGGGTGTATTTTGCAGCGTTTCCAGTGAGCTGAGCATTCGGCGCAATAAGCTGCGCATATTAGCATTTTCTTTTTTGTTACTCAGCACAATAGGCCGAATAACGTCTAGGTCGTGCAATATTTCTGAAATCATTTGATGTTGTGTAGGCACAATGTGTACTCCATAAGTGTGTGATATCAATGCTCATCAGATGTTAGCAGTTATGATGCCATTTTATGTATGGTTGATTTGATATGTTTTTCTTTCATGCTTGCCATCTTAAATTTGTAGCGCTTGGAGATTAGTTATGGCATTGGTAGCATCGATTTATAAAGGTGAGTTTAAGCTTCCTGATTTCACACTGAATGATTCTAAAGGTGTAGCGCATTCGCTTAAAGCGCAAATGGGAGAGAAAGGTTTGTTGGTTGCCTTTACTTGTAATCATTGTCCGTATGCGATTGCAGTTTGGCCACGTTTGGTGCGTCATGCCGCAACACTTAAAGCAATGGGCATCAATACCGTTGCGATTAATCCTAATATTCATCCTGATTTCCCTGAAGATAATGTGGATGCGATGCGTGAAAAGTTGAGCGAATGGAATATTGATTTTCCATACCTTGCAGATGAAACACAAGATGTTGCAAAAGCTTTTGATGCGCAATGTACGCCTGATATTTATATGTTTGATCAAGAAGGTACGCTTTTTTATCACGGGCGCATTGATGACTATTGGAAAGATGAAACTAAGGTCAACACGGAAGAATTACTTCCTGCTGCCAAAGCTTTGGTTGCTGGAGAAGCAGCACCGCAGCCACAACATCCAACGATTGGTTGCTCTATCAAATGGCTAGATTAGGATAGAAGAAAACGTTAAAAATAAAGTTCAAAAGGCTGCATTTGCAGCCCTTTTATTTTATACAGTTTCTAGTTGTTCAAGGCATTTGACCACTTCTTCAGATAGTCCTGCAATGGCATCAACTTTTTCTATGGCTGTTTCAATTTCTCCTGAATTGAATGACGATACGGCCTCCTTTGCCATGGCGTGCATTTTTGCATGCGGTGTTTCTAAAGCTTTAAATGCAGGGTCTGAACCGTATTGTGTTTTGCCGTCAGTATCATACCATTTACCAAGCCTGCAACTGTGATGGTCAGTGACTTCGTTGATATCAATGTTTCCACGGTTTAGAATCATATCAACAAGACGTTTTTTCCAAAACATATGATCACTTTTGGCGAGCTGAATGACAGCGTCTGTGATTATTAATTCTGAAAATTCTGCCAAGTCTTCCCGAAGCATAGCATCCATGGCATCAGTTTGGTCAAGAATAGATGATGCTTTAACACCCATATTCCGGGCATCACTTGAGCTTGATGTCACACCTTCGGCTATCTCAGAGGATGCAATAGATTGGTCTTTGGTGGCTTGATGAATGCCATAGACACTGTCATCTACTTGCTCCATGCCTTCGACAATAGATGACATAGCAGTTTGTCCAGATTCTACGACGTTGGATGCATGGTGAATGCTATTGGACATTTCTTCCATTTGATTGACTACAACAGATACTGCCTTTTGAATATTGTCACTTTTTTCAACAATATTATCAGCAGCATCTTTGGTTTGGTGGGATAGTTGCTTTACTTCTCCTGCAACTACAGCAAACCCACGGCCTGCATCACCAGCTCTCGCCGCTTCAATGGTGGCATTAAGTGCCAATAAGTTAGTCTGATCGGAAATTTTACGAATAGTTGATAAAAGTTGGTCAATTTCTTGGGAGACTTGAGAAAGGCGCCGAACTTCAACGGTGACCCCTTCCATTTGTGTGGTCGTGTTGC
>JALUNK010000042.1 GCA_027055255.1 Ghiorsea sp. | reverse complement strand
AGCCGCCTTCCACGCCAACAATACCCACATCTTTAATCGTGGCTTCTGCACAATTTCGTGGGCAACCTGATACTGCCAATTTCACTTTGGCTGGGAACCAAATATGGTCGAGTTGCTTCTCAAGATGGATACCCAAAGACGTAGAATCTTGCGTACCAAACCTGCACCATTCCGAACCCACACAGGTTTTCACTGTGCGCAAGGCTTTACCATAAGCATAGCCGCATGCCATATCCAAATCTTTCCACATCGCTGTCAAATCTTCTTTCTTCACACCCAATAAATCAATGCGCTGACCACCCGTGACTTTCACGGTAGGTACATCATATTTCTTGGCAACTGTCGCAATTTTAATCAATTCATCTGGTGTGGTTACGCCACCATAAATACGTGGAATAACAGAGAAAGTGCCATCTTTTTGAATGTTGGCATGCATTTTTTCATTGGCGATACGCGAAGTGCGGTCATCCTCTGAATCTTCAGGCCAAGTCATACCAATATAATAGTTAATCGCTGGGCGACAAACTTGGCAGCCTTCACTTTCCCAATCCAACACGTTCATCACTTCACGCACATGGGTAAGTTTCTTGGCTTTGATTTGTTCTTTGACCTGCTCATGGTTGAGCTCTGTGCAGCCACAAATGGGGTCGTTTTCTGATTCCACAAACGCTGTACCCAAAGTTGATGCCAACAGTTGCTCAACCAAACCAATACAACCGCCGCATGAACCACCTGCTTTGGTGCAAGCAGTCACTTCTTTACGCGTGGTCAAACCTTCCTTGGTAATCGCATCCACAATATCTTTTTTGGTTGTGCCGTTACAGCCACAAACCACCGTATCATCACTCATGGCTGAAGCTTGATCTTCCCCTGAGTGACCCGAATCACCCAAACCTGAAGCAGAGAATAAAATGCTAGAGCGCAGCTCCGACACATCTTTGCCATCTTGCATCCACTGGAAGAAAGTTGGGCCATCTGCAGTGTCTCCAAACATGACCACGCCTTTGATTCTATCATCTTCAAGAATCATTTTCTTATACACGCCACCGTGTTTATCCAACAATTCAATTGTATCTGCACCCGGCGTGCCCATGAAGTCACCCGCTGAAAACACATCAATACCTGATACTTTCAATTTGGTGGACACCACAGAACCTGTATATGATTTCAAACCGTTACCTGTGATTTGATATGCCAACACCTTGGCTTGCTCAAACAATGGTGCGACAAGACCGTATGCAATACCTCTGTGCTCAGCACACTCACCCACAACGTATACCGATGCATCCGTCACTGTCTGCATGTAGTCGTTGACCACAATACCGTTGTTGCAGAATAAACCGCATGATTCAGCCAAGGCTTTGTTCGGGCGAATACCCACTGCCATCACCAATAAGTCACAGTCTAGCGTTGAACCATCTTTAAATTTTAAACCTTCAACACGTGTCTCACCTGTAACTTCAGTGGTTAGTGTGGACATTTTAAATTGCATGCCTTGTGCTTCCAAAGAAGTTTTAAGCATCTCGCCAGCCACGCTATCGAGCTGCATATTCATCAAGGTATCTTGGTCATGCATGACCGTGGCTTCCATTCCAAGGTTGAGTAAACCTTTAGCCGCTTCAAGACCAAGTAGACCACCACCAATCACTGCAGCTTTTTTGTATGTTTTCGCCGCTTCAAACATCTTATCGCAATCTTCAATGTCGCGGAAAGCAATCACACCTTCTTTATCATGCCCTGGAATAGGGATAATAAATGGGTTGGAGCCCGTGGCGATAATTAAATTATCATATTCAGCCGTCGTTCCATCTTCAGCAGTAACTACTTTTTTACCACGATGAATGTCCGTAACTTTCTTACCCATATGTAGCTTAATGCCATTATCTTTATACCACTGCTCATCATTCAAGATAATATCTTCAATCGTGGTATCCCCTGCAAGCACAGGTGAAAGCATAATACGATTGTAGTTCGGATATTTTTCCGCACCAAAAATCGTAATCTCAAACATGTCGGGATTGGCCTTCAAAATCTCTTCAATCGCACGCACACCAGCCATGCCATTACCAATCATTACCAACTTCTTCTTATTGCTCATTTTAACCTCTTCGGTAGTCGCTTCTTTTATATCTACACACATGACTAGCAAACTGCGTGCCTAGGCAAGAAACAGTATTCTCACCAGAAATCAGCTCACAATACCGCATAGTGATTAATATATAGGCATATTATGCATATAATTTAAACCGAGTGCTTCGCCAATGTGGGTAAATATACATATTCTAAAGACAAAAGCTTTAGAAATCATTGTGGCACTTGCCTTGCTCAAGTGAGCAGGATAATACTTTTTTTACACAGAGGAAACAAACATGGCAGCAACAGGCGTTGGCGTTGACCAAAGCAAAATAAACTTATTCTCCTTCACTGGGAAAATGAAAATCCTGCACATGTCTTGGTTAGCCTTTTTTATCAGCTTTATGGTGTGGTTTAACTTTGCACCACTCTTGGCATCTATTCGCGAAACATTTGGTTTATCCGACCAAGAAGTCAAACTACTGCTTATATTGAATGTCGCCCTCACCATCCCTGCCCGTATTATTATTGGTATGCTGGTGGATAAACATGGACCAAAAATAACCTTCTCCGTATTGCTAGGTTTAGGTGGCATCGTCTGCTTCTTCTTTGCCTTTGCTGAAACTTATACTGAACTTGCAACCTATCGCTTCTTGCTTGGTTTTGTAGGCGCAGGTTTTGTGATTGGCATTCGCCTTGTATCGGAATGGTTTCCGGCTAAACAAGTGGGTACCGCCGAAGGTATTTATGGTGGCTGGGGTAACTTTGGCTCGGCAGGTGCTGCAATTTTATTACCCACGCTAGCGGCATGGATAGGTGGTGATGATGGCTGGCGCTGGGCAGTGGCGACCACAGGTTTCTTAGCCATCACTTTTTCTATCATCTTCTATTTCTCTGTAAGCAATAACCCTAAAGGAACCACTTACTTCCGCCCTAAAAATTTAGGTGCTATGGAAGTGACCAGCAAGGGTGATTTCTTCTTGTATTGTGCTATGACTGCACCACTATATTTAGCGCTTGGCACCTTGGCTTGGAAAATTGGCCCCGCCAATCTCAATATTTTTTCCGAAAGCATCACTCTAGGTATTTATGCAGCCTTACTCGCACTTTATGCTTACCAAGTCTCAAATATCTACAAAGTGAACAAAGGCTTATTTGCCGCCAATGCTAGACCTGTACCAGATATTCACCGCTACAAATTTAAACAGGTCGCAGCCCTTAATTTTTCATACATGATTACCTTTGGTGCAGAATTGGCTGTAATTTCCATGCTTCCTTTATTCTTCTTTGATACCTTCAAAGATAGCGCCAACTTATCCACAACCCAAGCAGCTTTGATTGCTTCTATATTTGCAGGCCTAAACCTTGTTATGCGGCCTATGGGTGGTTATTGGAGTGATAAATATGGTCGCAAACTGGTCTTATCCATCACCTTAGCAGGGGCTGCCTTGGGCTTTTTCTTGATGTCACAAATCACACCCGAATGGTCAGTGGCTGCTGCTGTAGCTGTGATGCTGGTGGCTTCAGTATTTGTCAATGCAGGCAATGGTGCAGTATTTGCTGTTGTTCCTTTGGTGAAGCGCCGTTTAACAGGTGGCGTTGCGGGCACTACAGGCGCATTTGGCAACGTGGGCGGCGTAACCTTCTTAACCATTTTATCCTTTGTTACTTCAGACACATTTTTCATGGTGATTTCAGCAGCTGCATTTGCCATTTTCCTGCTTGTCTTGGTTTTGCTCGAAGAGCCCAAAGGTTTTATGTATGAAGAAAACGAAGACGGCACCATTGAAAAAATCAACTTACATTAAAGCAAATAAAAACAATAAAATGAGGACTATATCATGAAAAACATAGTATTAGCAGCAGGCATACTTGCCGTAAGCTCTGTAGCACACGCTGGCGATTGGGATATTTCAGGCGATTTTAGAGAGCGCTATCAGTCTTTTGATAACTTGGATTTCAACTCTAGCGTCAACAAAAACAGCTGGGAGTTAGATTCTAGGCTTTATATCAAAGCTAAAAAAGAGTTTGATAATGGTTTATCCATTTTCTTGCAGCCCCAAGCCGTATATATTCTTAATCACACACAAGCTGCGGGCAATACCAACTTAAGCCAGCTTGATTTTTTACAAGCCTATATTCAACACCACATCGGAGACACCACCATTACCCTTGGCCGCCAACAATTGATTTATGGCGATCAACGTTTACTTGGTCACTTGGGCTGGAAGGATGTGGCGCGCACCTTTGATGGCATCAAAGCTTCTTATCAAAAAGATGCCATCAAAGTTGATGCTTTTGCTGTTCACCCTGCCGATATTGTGAGTATGACCCCGAGCTTAACCAATACCTCTGGTGATAGCTTGGTTACATGGAGTCACCGTAATCTTTTGGGCCTGTATGCAACATATACCACACAACCAAAAACTGGCGTAGATGCATATGTCATCAATTGGAACCACAGCAGCAATGCTAGTGTTGCGCCAAACCGCAATATCAACACTTATGGTATGCGTGGTTTTGGCGTATGGGATAAGGTTGACGCTACAGCCGAAGCCGTCTTCCAATCAGGCACTTGGGTTTCAGGCGTATCACAAAGCGCATCAGCTTATGCGCTCAAAGCAGGTTACACTTTAGACCAATGGAACACTCGCCTTGGTATTGAATATGACTACAGCCCCGGTGATGACAAGGCCGATGCCAGCACACATAAAAACTTTGTCTTCCCCTTCCACACCAACCATGCCCATTATGGTGAAATGGATAGATTTTCATGGGCAAATATGAAAGATATTCGCCTTTCCATCAAAACATCACCCAGCAAAGCATTCACCTTTATCGGTAATGTGCACTTCTTATCCTTGGACAAAGCAACAGGCGATTGGTTAAATGTTGTCGGTGCTGGCACATTATACGCAGGTAGCCCAAGCTACACACAAACCGATGCAGGCACTGAAATTGATTTGAAAGTTGTGTATAAAGTAGCATCCGTAAAAGGATTAAAAATTGTAGGCAACTACAGCGTGTTCAATCCAGGTGATGCTGTAAAAGAGCGCAACGGCGGCAAAGCAGATACTGCAGCTTTTGCATATGTGATGGCACAATACGCATTTTAATCGACTTAAAGGTCGTCATTATAGACGCACTTACAGGTCGAATTGCATAAGGGGATAAAACGAATGCCAGACACATTAAAGGTTGAAGCAGGTCAGTATTCTGTTGCAGGTCTTAAAGACCACAACGAAGACTCTTGCGGCATTCATATTTCCAAAGGGCGCGACCTCACCCATAAAGGCATCATCGCCGTCACAGCCGATGGTGTTGGCTCATCTGAAGCGGGGCGCGAAGCCAGTGAGCATTGTGTTAAAGGATTTATTGATGACTACCTGAGCACACCCATGTCTTGGAGTGTTCAAACCTCTGGTGAGCGCATTATCAAATCACTCAACTCTTGGTTGTATAACCAAGGGCAGATTCGATATGCATCAGAGCTAAGCCTAGCTACCACCCTTGCCGTGTTAGTGCTTAAATCCACCACCGCCCATATTTTTCATGTGGGTGATTCTAGGGTTTATTTGATTCGCAACGGTGAAATCAAACGCCTCACCAAAGACCATAGGTTGGTGATTGATAAGAATAAAACCTATTTGGCCAGAGCCATGGGCGGCGAGCATGAAGTAAACTTAGAATACTCAAAAATGCTGGTTGAAGTCGGCGATAGGTTTGTTTTGACCACAGATGGTGCACATGAATTTGTTGATGATGCCAATATCCTTGCGCTTGCTACCACATTGGGCGCGGAAGAAGCTGCAGAAGCCATTGTGAATGCATCCTTGGAAGCGGGAAGTGATGATAATGTCACAGCTCAAGTGCTTCACATTACCCAACTGCCCAACCAAGATGAAAATGAATATTATAAAAAACTGACTTCCCTTCCTTTTCCTCCTCCACTCAATGTTGGTCAAGAATTAGACGGTTACAAAGTTATCAAAGAGCTGCATAGCAGCAATACCATCCAAGTTTACTTGGCTGAAGACATAAAAATCGGCGAAACAGTGGTGCTCAAAACCCCATCCATCAATTTTGAAGATGACCCTGTTTATATTGATAAGTTTTTGCATGAAGTTTGGGTAGGAAGACGCATCAATAGTCCTCACGTGTTTAAAGTGCTGCAACTCAAACGTGAGCGCAGCTGCATTTATTACGTCACCGAATATTTAGAAGGCCATTCCTTAGCCCAATGGATTTTGGATCACCCCAAACCTGATTTAGAAAAAGTGCGCAATATGGTTGGGCAAATGATTAAAGGTCTCCGCGCCTTTCATCGCAAAGAAATGGTGCACCAAGATATCAAACCTGAAAATATTATGGTCGACCAACATGATATGATTAAAATCATCGATTTTGGTTCCACTCGTGTATCAGGGCTAGAAGAAATTCATACACCGATTAAACAAGCCCATGTGGAGGGCACTGCCAACTATATTGCACCCGAATTATTTGAGGGTTACGAAGGTACACCCAAAACAGACATGTATTCATTGGGTGTTACTATCTATGAAATGTTAAGTGGCGGTCATTTCCCATATGGAAAGCTGGAAGAAGCCAAGCCACACAAACATTATGATTATATATCTATCCGCAAATACAATGACACTGTGCCGATTTGGATGGACAGAGCGGTTCAAAAATGTGTGAGTAAAAATCCAGAGCGTCGTTATGACTCATTTTCAGAGTTTCAACACGATTTATCCAACCCCAACCCAGAATTCATGAAATCTACTGCTCCCTTGATTGAACGAAACCCAACAGGTTTCTGGAAGGGACTTGCTGTTGTTTCTTTAATCATCAACCTTATTCTCATAATACTCACAGCAAAGTAAGCGAAGCAGAACAGGCACATCCGCAAATAACGGGTGAACTACCCACACACTACAATGCCTATAATAAAGCCTAATGTTGCTTAAAATATAATCACATCGAATGTTGCATTGTTGCTATAAAACAATTTAAGCTTGGAACAAAGCTTGCTATAACCCTTTTAAGATTGCGACCTTTTTAAAGTGGTGCGCAAAAAATTGAACAATATTATTGAAAAACTGGGAGTTAGAATGTCGTATTTAGAACCATCAGAATTTGTCACCAAAATGGTGGATGCCGGAGAATCTAAAATCTTCATGTCCAAAAAAGACACGCTTATCCGTGCTTTTATGGCAGGTGCAATGTTGGCTTTGGCTGCAATATTTGCCATTACTGTCGCAACCAAAACAGGTTCACCATTGCTTGGCGCAGTCCTTTTTCCTGTTGGTTTCATTATGCTTTATTTGATGAAGTTTGATTTGCTAACAGGTGTTTTCACTTTGGTTCCACTTGCTCTACTTGACAAAAGACCTGGGGTTGATGTCAAACAAGTCTTACGCAACTGGGGCTTGGTTTTCCTTGGTAACCTAGGTGGCGCATTGATGGTAGCTTTTGCCATGGCATTTATTTTGACTTACGGCTTTGATACCGATGGTGGCGTGATTGCTGCAAAAGTTGGGCATATTGGTGAAGCAAGAACCTTGGGTTATCAATCACACGGTATTGGTGGTTGGTTCACCATTTTCATCCGTGGTATGTTATGTAACTGGATGGTGTCCATGGGCGTGGTTGGTGCGATGATTTCAACATCTGCAACAGGTAAAATGCTAGCCATGTGGATGCCAATCATGCTGTTCTTCTTCATGGGTTTCGAACATTCCATCGTTAACATGTTCTTGTTCCCATTCTCCATGATTATGGGTGGCAATTTCACATTGGTTGATTACTTGGTATGGAATGAAATTCCAACTGTATTGGGTAACCTCGTTGGTGGTTTTGTACTGGTTGGTTTACCACTATATTACACTCACGTTAAAACTTCTCCACAGCGTAACGCTTAATCCATGTTTAAAGCACCTCTTGCTATTGTAGCGGAGGTGCTTTTATCATAAGCCCATGAATCAACTTCAAGTCTCGATAGGTCAATATTCCGACAAAGGTAAAAAACCTATCAACCAAGACTTTCATGGCGCATACATTCCTGAAGAACCTCAATTAACCCATAAAGGTATCGCTATCGCATTGGCCGATGGCATCAGCAGCAGCGATGTTAGCCAAGTGGCAAGCGAATCCGCTGTAACTGGCTTTTTAGATGACTACTACTGTACATCCGATGCATGGTCTGTGCATAAATCAACCCAACAAGTTATGCTTGCCATGAATTCATGGTTGTACGCCCAAACCAAACAAAGCCGTTATTGCTACGAAGCCAAAGATAGAGGTTATGTCTGCACATTTAGTGCTTTGGTGCTTAAATCAACTACGGCCTATTTATTTCATGTGGGTGATACTCGTATTTACCATTTACAAGGCGATACACTGGAGCAACTCACAGAAGACCACAGGGTCGCTGTCTCTCAACACAAAAGCTATTTAAGCCGAGCTTTGGGCATTGACCCCCACCTTGATGTTGACCATCAAACCGTGCCTCTTACAGAAGGTGATATTTTTATTCTTGCCACAGATGGTGTGTACGAATTTGTAAGTGGCTCTTTCATCAGCAGCAGTATCCAACAGCATCCCGATAATCTTGATGCCGCTGCACAAACCATCGTCGAAGAAGCTTTAAAGCAAGATAGTGATGATAATCTTAGCATACAAATTGTGCGGATTGATAAGCTTCCCCAACAAAATGCAGATGAGATTTACCAGCGTCTAACATCCCTACCCTTTCCTCCAGAATTAGAAGCGAGAACTATCTTTGATGGTTACGAGGTCATTCGTAAAATTCATGCCAGCAGCCGAAGCCATGTTTATTTGGTGAAAGACACTGAAACCCAAGAGCCTGCCATCATCAAAACGCCATCTATCGATTTAAGAGGCGATACTGCCTACTTGGAACGCTTTTTATTGGAAGAATGGATTGCACGCCGCATGAACAACCCCCATGTGCTCAAACCTTGCTCACAAAGCAGAGCCCATCAGTATTTGTATGTCGCCATGGAATACATTGACGGGCAAACACTCACGCAGTGGATGGTTGACCATCCCAAACCAAGCATGGAAGAAGTGCGTAACATTGTTGAGCAAATCGCCAAAGGGCTGCAAGCCTTTCACAGGCTAGAAATGCTGCACCAAGATTTAAGACCTGAAAATATCATGATTGATAAAACAGGCACTGTGAAAATCATTGATTTTGGTGCTACGCATGTTGCTGGCATCTCAGAAAGCGCTAGCCCAATTTTACAGCAGAATGTGATGGGTACAGCTCAATATACTGCACCTGAATACTACCTTGGCGAAGCAGGTACACATCGCTCAGATATGTATGCCTTAGCAGTCATTACCTACCAAATGCTATCAGGGCGATTCCCCTATGGCATAGAAGTCGCAAAAACACGCACCAAGAACGCGCAAAAGAAATTGGCTTATCAATCTGTATTGGATGATGACAGAGAAATACCCGTGTGGGTGGATGAAACTATTCGTAAAGCCCTTCGCCCTGACCCCTTTAAACGCTATGAAGAAATATCAGAATTTATCTTTGACTTACGCCACCCCAATCAGAAATTTTTAAACAAAACCCGCCCGCCACTGATTGAAAGAAGCCCTGTTCTTTTCTGGAAATCTGTGTCGTTTGTATTAGCGCTTATTATTGTATTCCTGCTTGTTTATTAGGTGCCATGTTTATCTTAAAGGTTCATAATTGAATCCTTATTAAGCCTTGAAACACAAAGTGTTACATCAGGTTCAACTTCGGTCTTAAGGTTGAAAAATAATATGGCCACAGATTAGCCACATGGCTTTGGTCACACGATTTTAAGCAAAAAAATAGTCCTTGAAAACACAGTGTTTTCAAGGACTTATGTTTGGTTGCGGGGGCCGGACTTGAACCGACGACCTTCGGGTTATGAGCCCGACGAGCTACCACTGCTCCACCCCGCGTTATTGAGTGCTCCATCATTGCATGTCCCAATTTGGAGAGCGCGAAGTTTAGCGGCGTAAAACCAAAAAACAACCACTATTTTTAAGTCTATACATTAAGCTTCAATATGATTAACAATCCCTTGTAAGAATAACCGAAAGCAGCCGACTGACTGTTACATTTTCTTAATTACTATTGGAGTTGATTGATGAGAGATATGCTACCATTGCTGAAAAAAACTAATTTTCCAGCCATCAAACGTGCGCGCATGAACACTTTGCAAGTCAATTTGGGTTACCTGTGTAATCAAACTTGTTTTCATTGCCACGTCAATGCTGGCCCCAAACGCAAAGAAATCATGGATGAAGCTAATATCAACCTTCTTATCCAGCTCATGGAAATCTCCGGCATTAAAACCTTAGATCTGACCGGTGGCGCACCTGAAATGAACCCTTATTTTCGCAAACTTGTACTGGCTGCCCGCAAGCTTAAAATCAATGTAATTGACCGCTGCAATCTAACGATTCTTAGTGAAGATGGATATGAATGGTTGGCTGACTTTTTAGCTGACAATCAAGTGGAGGTTGCAGCTTCACTCCCATGTTATTTAGAAGATAATGTAGATGCCCAACGCGGTGATGGTGTGTTCCAAACCAGCATTGCGGGTATCCATAAGTTAAACAGTTTGGGTTATGGTATGGAGGACAATAAGTTAACGCTAAATCTTGTCTATAACCCCCAAGGTATTAGCCTCCCTCCTTCTCAAGTTGAACTTGAATCAGCATACAAAAAAGAGCTTCTTGCTCGCTATGACATTCATTTTAACGAACTCTTCACCATCACCAACCAACCTATCGCTAGATTTGGCAGCACGCTTGTCACCAAAGGTTTATTTGATGAATATATGACATTGCTTAAAGATAATTTTCAACAAGCCAATGTTAAAGGTGTGATGTGCCGAACATTGATTAGCATTGATTGGCAAGGTTATGTTTATGATTGTGATTTCAACCAAATGCTTGGGTTACACGCGCCTATCGAAGGTGAGGATAAACTGCATATCGCACAGCTTATCGCGCAAGAAGAATTAGAACAAACGCTACACCAAGGCTTAGCAGGCCAACCCATCACCATTATGGATCATTGTTATGCCTGTACAGCAGGGCAAGGTTCAAGTTGTGGTGGTGCATTGTAAGTAATAGTTGCTTTAAATGTGGTTCAACCTCAATCTTTCGCCATATCAAGATTGGAGTTTTAACACGTGTCAGACCAAAACACTGAAAACAAAGACATCAAACGCATCGTTTCGGGTATGCGTTCATCGGGAAAACTACACCTTGGACACTACAAAGGTGTGCTCGAAAACTGGTTAACATTACAAAACGAAAAAGAATGTTTTTTCTTTGCTGCAGATTGGCATGGTTTAACCACTGAATATGCAAACCCATCCATCGTTAAAGAAGGTATTTGGGATATGTTGATGGACTGGTTGGCTGTAGGCATAGATCCTGAAAAATCGACTATTTTTATCCAATCACAAGTGCCCGAACATGCAGAACTTCATTTGCTGCTTTCCTTTATGACACCGCTTTCATGGTTGGAGCGTGTACCTACCTATAAAGATCAAATCGCCCAACTGCGCGAAAAAGATTTGGGTACATATGGTTTCTTGGGTTACCCACTTCTACAATCGGCTGATATTATGATGTATAGGGCTGATGCTGTGCCTGTGGGCGAAGACCAAGTGCCTCACATCGAACTCACCCGTGAAATTGGTCGCAGATTTAACCATTTGTATCGCCAAGGTATCCCACCATTATTCCCTGATTGCCAAGCTTTATTGATGCCAACATCCAAGCTGCCTGGGCTTGATGGCCGCAAAATGAGCAAATCATATGGCAATGCGATTACCCTATGCGAGCCTTGGAAAGAAACCGAGAAGAAAGTTAAAACCATGCCAACTGATCCCGCTCGCGTGCGCCGCGAAGATGCGGGCACACCTGAGTTATGCCCTGTTTGGGATTTCCATAAAGTGTATTCCACTGAAGATGAGCGCAATGAGATTCAGGAAGGTTGCACCAGTGCAGGCATTGGCTGTTTGGATTGTAAAAAAGTATTACTAGCACATTTACAAGATGAACTTGCACCCATTCGTGAGTGCCGTGAAGATTTGGCCAAGCGCCCTGATGATGTAAAAGATATTGTGCGTGAAGGTAATGAAAAAGCACGCCGTGAAGCACGAAAAACAATGGAAAAGGTTCGTAAATCTGTAAAATTGGATTATAAGCTTTAAAACTTTTGTCACTCCCTTGAAGAAGGGAGTCCATGTTTGAATCATTGGATTCTCGCCTTAAGGTGAATGCCGAAGGCAGAGAATACACCCTGGGGTGGCGCGGGAATGACACGTGAACCAGACAACACTGTCACCTCGAGCGAAGTCGAGAGGTCTTAAGATACCTCCACTTCGGTCGGTATGACAATTACAAAAATACATACAGTGGGGACATTGCATGAACGATACATCAAAACAACAAGATAAAGCTACAGATACAGGTGTTCGTATTAACAAATACCTTGCTCAATGCGGTATTTGCTCACGCCGCGAAGCTGATAAAATGATTGAAGCTGAGCGTGTTCAAGTTAATGGCGAAGTGGTTAGCCAAATGGGCATCAAAATTCAGTCCAATGATTTGGTGTTGGTCGATGATAAGCCTGTAGATAACAACCAAGAACAGATTTATCTACTTTATAACAAACCTCGTGGGCTTTTGTGTTCTCGAAAAGATGATAAAGGCCGTCCTCTCATTTATGACCACTTGGATATTCCTGCCCATGTGCAATCGGTTGGCCGCTTGGATATGGATAGTGAAGGTTTATTATTACTCACCAGTAATGGCGAAATCTTGCAAACATTGATTGCACCAAAAAACAAAATTCCTCGCAAATATAAAGTGAAGTTCACGGGCTCTTTAAGCCTAGAAAGCATAGAAAAGCTACGCAATGGTGGCATTGATTTGGGCAAAGGCGAACTTAGTGACCCTTGGGAGATGAGCATTGATTCAGATAACGGGGGGCATAGTTGGATAACTGTGACCATCAAACGCGGTAGGTGGCGCGAAATCCGCCGAACTTTAGATGCTGTTGGGCATATTGTACGCCGCCTTATTCGCGTGCGTTTTGGCCCTATAAGACTTGAAGAAGGTATGCCCATAGGCAGTTGGCGGAATTTGAGCAGTAAAGAAGTTGCCACACTCAAACGCTTGCATCAAGCCGCTCAACCCAAGGAATAAATACTCATGACCCAGAGATCTTGGCTAAAGATTCTGAAGGGCAGTCATTAATTGGAAACCACCAAGAACATGGGCTTTATCGTAACAACAAATCATTGGTCTTAGCCCACCAATACCAAGTGTCCAAACTCAGTCTACGAAGTACGCTGAAGTAAAACCCAACCCCATAA
>JALUNK010000041.1 GCA_027055255.1 Ghiorsea sp. | reverse complement strand
TTTATTAGGTGTCAGCCCCTTTATTAATATAAATAACCTTGAATTTACAAAGGGTGGAAGTACTAGCCAAGCTTTTGATAGGTTCAAAAATGAAGATTTTAATACCTTTTTAGGAGCGAAAGAGAATATAGAAAACACAGGCTTTCACTTGCACCAAGAAAATGTGTCTAACCCATATAACTTTACAAGTTTTGCCTTACTGCAAAAGTACTCTACTCATTTTGAACGTAAGGAAAGTACTATTATATCTTTAGTTGAAATACCAACCCCCTCTGAGAGTGATGGTAGTATCCAACATACGTTTTTTGATACCCTCTTTGAGGATTCAGGAGAAAGTATGGATGAGTTAGCAAAACCTACTTTTATTCGATTGAAAGAAGATGGGAGGGTTCACCTGATTATTGAGCATCATGATGAAGCAGGTGAAGATATTATTTCTGAAGAATCTGACGAACTTGAAGTGACTACAAAAATAATTGGCTCAATTGATAAGCCATATGGGTTACAAACAAAAGAGATGTTAAGTAACACATTTGATTTAAACAACTGTTCACATGATTTTTTCAAACATATTGGTAGTCAATCTTGCTTATTCTTTTGCCCCGCACTTAGTATTTATCTGCATGGGTACGATGCACAACTTACAGAAGTTTTTATCAAAATAATTATTGAGAAGTACTTTATTAAACATTTGGAAGGACTACCTACAAATAATGAGCAACAGAATTTTTTTGATAGAAACTTTGATACATTCAGAGCTTCATCTATGAGGGAGTTTGAATTTACTGATATAGCTACGCTTTGAGTAACGCCATAACAGAAGCCAAAGCTTCTTGAAGCTTAGAGGGTTCAGTGCCCCCAGCCATTGCTAAATCAGGTTTACCGCCGCCTTTACCGCCGCAGATTTGTGCTACTTCACGCACGATATTGCCTGCATTGTATGTGCCAACCAAATCTTTGGTTACACCTGCAACAAGCTGCACTTTCTCACCTTTGATTTGACCGAATACAATCACACCAGACTTCAATTTTCCTTTAGCTTTATCCATAAAGTCGCGCATATCTGCCACGTCTTTGACTTCGGCAGTGAGTAGTTTAACACCATTCACATCTTTGGCTGTGCCAATCAATTCATCCAAAATGCCTGTAGAGGCTTTGGCTTTGACCGATTGCAGCTCTTTTTCTGCATCTTTAAGCTTGGATTGCAACGAAATAACTGCATCCACCACTTCATTGGGGCGCACTTTCACTTGGCTTGCAGCGATGTTTAATGTATCCGCATCAGCAACAAACGATTGATACGCTGCCTCACCTGTTAATGCCTCAATACGGCGCACACCTGCGGCAATACCTGCTTCGGATACAATGCGGAAGATGCCAATATCACCTGTGCGTTTGACATGTGTGCCACCACAAAGCTCAGTGGAGAAACCAGCAGATACCACGCGTACTTCATCACCATACTTTTCGCCAAACAATGCCATCGCACCACTTGCCACAGCTTCATCTTGCGTCATGAGCTTGGTTTGTACGTTATTATTTGCCCAAATGCCTTCATTAACACGCGCTTCAATCGTTTTTCTCTCTTCTTCAGATACAGGTTGATGATGATTAAAATCAAATCTTAATCGCTCATCTGTCACCAAAGAACCTGCTTGTTTGACATGCTCACCCAATACATCACGCAATACAGCATGCATTAAATGGGTGGCTGTATGGTTGCGAGCAATCGCATCACGGCGCTCGCCTTGCACCTCAAATGTCGCCGTATCACTAACTTTAAACGAACCTTTCACCACTTTACCCACGTGTACAAATAAGTCGGACAATACTTTTTTAGTATCTGTAACCAAAAACTCCGCATCTTTATTGCGAATCATGCCTGTATCCCCTGTTTGACCACCTGATTCAGCATAAAATGGCGTTTGGTTGGCAATCAACCATACTTCATCGCCTTGTTTCGTTGTATCAATAGCCGTATCGCCTTGAATCAAACCTGTAATCACGCCTTCTGCTGTGAGCGTGGTGTAACCCAAAAACTCTGTCGCACCATGCTTCTCACGCAATTCAAATACCGCCTTAGGCAATGCAGCTTCGCCCGATCCACCCCATGCAGCCCTCGCTCTTGTGCGTTGCTCTTCCATGCATGTTTCAAAGCCATCCATATCCAACGTTATATTCTGACCTTTAAGAATATCAGCGGTTAAATCAGTGGGGAAACCAAAGGTGTCATACAAGGTAAACAATGTTTTGCCTGGAATTGTGCCGCCCTCACCTGCATCGGCAACGGCTTGTTCCACCAGCTTCAAACCTTTATCCAAGGTTTTGATAAAGCGCTCTTCTTCAATGCGAATCACTTGCTCGATATTGGCTTGCGCTTCTTTAAGCTCAGTAAAATGCTCGCCCATTTCATCCACCAATGCGGGTACGAGTTTATAGATAAAAGCTTCTTTCATGCCCAATAAACGCCCATGACGGCAAGCCCTGCGCAAAATACGGCGCAACACAAAACCACGCCCTTCATTGGATGGTAATACACCATCGGCCAACAAGAAGGATACTGAGCGTAAATGGTCTGCCAAGATGCGCAAAGATACATCTTGTTCATCTTTATCACCCAACTTAACGCCTGTGACATCACATGCTGCGTCAATTAAATGCCTAAATAAATCAATGCTGTAATTGTCGTGTGTGCCTTGTAATACGGCTGCAACACGCTCCAAACCCATGCCTGTGTCCACAGAGGGTTTTGGTAGTGGGTTTAATGTGCCTTCTGCGTCCCTATCGTATTGCATGAAGACCAAGTTCCAGATTTCAACGTAGCGGTCACCTTCTTCTTCGGGTGTACCTGGAGGGCCACCCCAAACATCTGCACCATGGTCATAAAATATTTCAGAGCAAGGGCCGCAAGGGCCAGTATCACCCATGCTCCAGAAGTTATCTTTGGCACCAATTCTTGCGATTTTATCCTCGCTAATGCCAATGCCTTTTGTCCATAAATCATAGGCTTCATCATCTTCTTCAAAGACGGTGACAAACAAACGGTCTTTATCGAGACCCAGTTCAACCGTTAAAAATTCCCATGCAAAAGCAATTGCATCTTCTTTGAAATAATCGCCAAACGAGAAGTTGCCCAACATTTCAAAGAATGTGTGGTGACGTGCTGTATGCCCTACATTTTCAAGATCGTTATGCTTGCCGCCAGCACGTACACATTTCTGGCTGGATGTAGCACGAACATACGAGCGGGTTTCATCACCCAAAAACACATGTTTGAAGGGAACCATGCCCGCATTGGTAAACATCAATGTAGGGTCGCCATGTGGCACGAGTGAGCTTGATTCTACAACTTCATGCCCTTTACTTTTAAAATAATCTAGAAACTTTTTACGAATCTCTGATGTTTTCATGCCTTATTCATCCTTATTGTTCATTACTTGCAAAATGGTGTTGATATCATAACCCTTATTCTGCAAATAGCGCATTTGACGCTGCCAAAGTCGCTTGTCTTGTTTGTATGAGCCCATGGGGTCTCGTTTATCCAATACATCTTTACACGCTGACCAAACATCAAAACCTTGCTCAGCGGCTTCAAGCGCAAGCTTGAGTGATACGGGTTCCGCCCCTTTTTGCCTTGCCTTTTGCGCTGCCAGCCATGGAGTCTCACCCTTTTTTAAACGATAACGAATAAACTCTTCTGCATAGCGCGCTTCACTCAAATAGTCATATTGTT
>JALUNK010000040.1 GCA_027055255.1 Ghiorsea sp. | reverse complement strand
GTTGATAGCCTTTCACTCCCAGGCACTCGGCTAAAGCCAGCATATCTGCAGAGTTAGAGTTTACATAAACATCATCAAAAGCAGTACATTGTTTAGCACAATGAATAGCGTATGATAACAAAGGTTGACCTGATAATATTCGTAAATTCTTAGCCTTTACTCTTTTACTACCAGCTCTGGCAGGTATATGCGCAATAACTTTTCCTAAATCTCTCATAAATCTTCCTTGTAAAGCTTCGATGTGAAAAACTTTTGAATAATAGATTCAATGGCATCTGTTTTGTCTAAAGTTGTTTTAAACATATCTCCAGTTCCTCTAGTTAAAATAACCTTGATTTCATTTCCAATATTTTTTTTATCCTTTGACAAGGCAGCGAAATATTGACCAAGGTCAATACTGGGCAATGGTACATCTTTCCAAATCTCTTCCAAAATTGGGCGAATTCGATTGCGAAGCGACATGTCTATTAACCCTAAATTTGCAGAAATAATATTTGCCAAATCCATACCATATGCAACAGCTATTCCGTGTGGGATTTGAAAATTCGTTGTTGATTCAATTGCGTGTCCAAACGAGTGCCCATAATTAAATACATTTCTTGGGCCTTGATCAAACTCATCTATCTCAATCATTTTACTCTTAATGGCTAAACTCTGCCTTACCAGCTTTGCAAGTGTTGGCTTATCATGCTTAGCCTGTTTAATATCTTCAAAAAGTGTGTTCAAATCATCTGTTCCCTCTACAAGGAAGTAATGCATCATTTCACCCAGACCAGAACAAATATCCTTTGCACCAAGCGTATCACAAAAGTCAAAATCAATGACTATTTTACTTGGGGGGTAAAACCCTCCCAGTTGATTCTTATACTCACCACAATTCACTGATGTTTTACTACCAATGCAACTATCACACTGGGTAAGCAAATTAGTGGGAAAGAACACCCATTCCACACCCCTGTACAAAATTGATGAAGAGAAACCTGTAATATCTTGAGTAATCCCTCCCCCTATAGCAATCAAACGATTGTTTTTCGAAAAGCCAGTTTCAATAACTTTGGTTATCAAGCCACCTATCTCTTCGTAGGTCTTAGCTCCTTCATTTGCTTCAATTAGAAAATATTTATTTTCTTTAACGATTTCAGCGATTCTAGGGTATAAGCCAAAGACAGTGCTATCAATGAGCACAATATCACCATCCCTAATTTCATTTCTCAATGCACCCATACACGGTTCAAATAAAACTTCATATTTCCTATGGAAAGATTGAATTTCAAAGTTTTTAAACATTTGAGAAACCTCCATCAACAACGATATTCTGCCCAGTAATATAAGAGTTTTCATCACTGGCTAAAAATGCCACAACTTTTGCAATCTCACTCGGTTCAGCCATTCTTTGCATAGGAATCATTTTTCTCATATCTTCCATCTCTGATTCATTTAAACTTTGGCGGGTCAATTCAGTTAGAACAAATCCTGGCGACACTGTATTAACCAAAACATTATCTTTTGCCATATCAGTTGCAAACCCACGGGTCAAACCTGCTAAGCCTGCCTTAGAAACGATATATGAAGTACGACCTTCTTTAGTAACCTTACTCCAGATCGATGCAATATTGACAATCCTACCACCCTTATTAGCCATTAACTGAGCTGCTTTCTGACATACATAAAATGGACCCTTCAGATTAACGTCAATGACCTCATCAAAATCAAGCGCACGAATACTCTCAACCCTATCTATTCTATTGATGCCTGCATTATTAACGAGGACATCAAGGGTTTCCAAAGTTCCAAGAAATTCAACGAATTCACCTACTGATTCCTTTTTTCCTAATTCAAGATAAGCATACCGTACATTACTGCCAGATTCTTGTTGTAATCTCGACAGTTCTTCTTTGTTACGACCAGTTAGAACAACATCGCCGCCCAGCTCCACAAAGTGTTGCCCGATTGCTGCTCCTATACCCCTAGTACCACCAGTGATAACAATTGTTTTGTTTTCAAATCTCATAAACTAATCACCAATATAGTCACTTGGACAATCCACCAAGGTACTGTTACCTTCAAGTATAAACTCTGTCTTCCTATTCATTTTTAACACTAAGCCACCATCCTTATCTACGAGCATGTGCGGCACCACAGTATCCGTAGATACCCACTAATCAAACTCTAACTTGAATCCCTCTTCTACAGCAATCTTTCTGAAACCCATAACCAGTTCGATCAAGTTTTCAATAGTACCTCTGAAGTAAGTTTTCCTAGTTTGGAAGAATTTGCGAATAACCACAGTCATCTCTCCTAATTTCCAAACTACAACAAGCGCTTATCAATCGCCAAGCCTTCACCCGTGATACTATAAGGAGCTTGCTTACTCAAAGCTAAGTCTAGTTTACTAAACTCTGTTCTCATACAATTTTCTCGATAATCGGTTATGTATAGTGCAAGTATATTTTTTAAAATGCTATTAATCTAACATCATCCTTTAAAATCTAACTCTTATCTTGGTAGAACCCAGAGTGATCATATATATCTTCAACAAGCTTCAGTGCATTATATGCATCTTGACTTGTACCATTTCGAATAGGTTTGTCGTGAACCACAGCATCAAAAAACTCTTCTACTTCATAAATCCAAGAATTATCGTACTCAAACCATGTCGTCTCTTCTTTGGGTTTACCCATTGCATGGGTAATATCTTCAAATTCCCTTCGGCCAACGACCAGCTTCTCTGGCGCATAGCTTCGGGTTCCCGAAAGGATTCCATCAAGATTGATATAACCCTCTTCAAAACATAATTCTAACAAGAATTTATGTCGCCATTGTGTTGCTGATGAGTGAAGCATAGCAGTCACTTTTTCGTCATTCTGCATGATTGCAAAAGCATTATCTTCAGCTTCAATATCCCAAAAAGCAGTAGTGACAAAACTATTAATCTTAGAGAAAGTGCTATTGGAGAAATACATCATCAGGTCAAGCATATGAATACCTTGATCAATCAGTATTCCTCCACCCGATAATTTTCTAAAGTTTCGCCAGTTTTTGTCATAGTCAATGCTACCAGCTTTACCATAAGCACCGCGCATCCATAAAAGCCTGCCCATCTTTCCACTATCAATGATTTTTTTTGCTTCCATCACTGAGTAATGGTATCTGTGATTAAAGCCATATTTTAGGATTTTTCCATATTTTTTCTCAGCTTCAATCACTTCTGCTAATTCAGCTGTATTTTTAGCGGGTGGTTTCTCACAAAATACGTGAATACCTTTTTCAAAGGCTTTGACCGTAAAGTCTGCCAAAACATTATTAAACGCACATACAAAGATGATATCTAAATTCTGATCAAGTAAATTTTCATAGCTGTCACAAATTTTAACAGCTTTATCTATAGATGCAGGTCGAGTGGTATCAAAAATTGCCACCAACTCTGCATTTTTTATTCGTTTGACTGCTTTAGCCCTGAGTTTTCCAATATTACCATAGCCAGCGATACCAACTCTAAGCATTTGGGCCTCTTTGAACATAATAAGAATAAATAATATGGTCTAAAATCATATGTACATCTTCAACTAGGCCATACTCACCTTGGGGAGCATCAACATGGAAATTGATATCTGACAGCTCTCTTAAACTACCACCCTCAAAACCCGTAACACCTATAACTTTACAGCCCAACTCTTTTGCATAGCTGGTGGCTTTAATAATATTTGGGGAGTCCCCACTACATGAAATGGCAATAATTAAATCTTTGGGAGATAACAGGCCTTGCATTTGCATATAAAATGTATTTTCATAGCCAATATCATTGGCTATTGCTGTGATAACGGGGGAGTTATCACCTAAGCTTGTGACATCAAAATTCATGATTCCACGCCGTCTTAATCCTGCACCTAAATCATTAACCATATGAGATGCAGTAGCCGAACTTCCGCCATTTCCCAAAACGTAGATTCTAGCTTTTTGCTCTACAGTATCTTCTAGTGCGTCTATGATTTGAGCAATTACGCTTGTATCAACATCATCCAGCAGACTTTTCAGCCGTGTCACATAATCTTTCACAAATATTTCAACTTTCATTTTCACACTCTCTTTTTAAACTAAAACTTTCGAAAATACTTCAGCACAGTGCATTGCCTCATATTTCGATAGCCCTGTAATTTGATGTCTGCAACTTGTTCCCGTTGCAACTATCAAGTCTCCTTCACATACTAAACTTAAGGCTGGAAGCAGTGACTGCTCTGCAATCTTCTTTGAAGTATCAAAGTGCTTATAACCAAATTCACCCGACATTCCACAGCAACCTGACTTGATCACTTTTACATTCAAACCTGGAATTAACTGCAAAGCCAACAAACTATCGCCCGCACTTGCCAGTGACTTTTGGTGACAGTGCACATGTAAATACACGTTTTTCTTTAAATGCTGCAATTCAGGTAACCTTTCTTGTTCTGCCAACCTTAAAATTAATTCTTCAAACAACAAGGCTTGATTCTTTAGTAGCCAACGCTGACTCTCTTTGGAAAGCAAAGCTGCCGCCTCATCTCTCCAGGTTAATACCTCAGAAGGTTCAATACCAAGCCACAAGTCACCACTTCCCATACCTTTCAACTGTTCAAGTATACTTTGTAAAGCTAGCCGTGCTTCACTTAAAAGCCCTTGGCTAATGAGAGCGCGAGGAGATGACTTCATAAAAATTGGTTTTACATTGAGACCCAGCTTATTCAGTGATGTTAATACTGATTTACCAACACTTGGTTCTTGGTATTGGGCATATAAATCACAAAGCACCCAAACAGTTTGTAAACTGGAATCACTTTCTACCTGCTGCAAGCGCCACCAACTTTCCAAATTAAATGCATGTGCTTGTGGTAGAGTCCTTCTGGAGTCTACTCCTACCCAAGACTTCACAATACCCAAGTTTTGAAGTCTATTAAAAAGTCGTGGAAAACACTGTCCAAAAGCCAATACATATTTATAGTTTTTAATCAAGGTGTGGCTTAAGCTGGGAATTGATTTACGTGTCTGGTAAAGTACTTCAGATTTTAATCGGGACATATCAACACTGGCTGGGCATTCAGACTTACATGCTTTACAGCCTAAACACATTTCCAATGCTTGATGTAGTTCATTTTCGGATAATGCTTTCAATGGATTAGGTTCTGTTAAAGCAAAACGCAATAAATTGCTTCGCCCTCGTGTCGAGAAGTTTTCCTCTCGAGTGGCTTGATAAGATGGACACATCACACCTACTCCTGCCGACTTACGACATGTTCCAGCACCGTTACATTTTTCTACTGCATCCATCAGGCTCAAATGTTCATCCCAGTCAAAACCTGTAGTAAGTTTCTTCTGAGGCTGACGACTAGATCTCAGCTTAGCGGTAATCGGCATATCACCAATGACCACCCCTGGATTGAACATATTTTTGGGATCAAATGCCTTCTTTAATGCTACCAATTGTTGATAAACCCGTTTGCCAACTTGCTCTTCTATAAATGGAGCCCTAATACGCCCATCTCCATGTTCGCCAGATAATGCACCACGATATTTTTTAACTAATAAGGCATGGCGTCGAGCAATAGTAGTAAATAATGTTTTTCCTTTGCTTGTTGCCAAATCTATTTCTGGTCGAATATGTATCAACCCAACTGATGCATGGCCATAATATACACAGTTAATACCCAGCTCAGTCATAAGAGCCTGCACATCCTGATAATATAACGACAGCTTATCTACGGGTACTGCAGCATCTTCTATGACAGCCACAGCCTTATTCCTGGTCACTTTACCCATCAACATGCCCAAGCCAGCTTTACGCACACTCCAAACCTTGTCAGCATTTTTCCCTTCAATTACAGGTGTTGCATATGAGTTATGTGCTTGTAACCAAACTTGGGTTTGCTTCAGTTTCTCGGACAGTTTTATTTCATCTTCTTCAAAGTGTTCAATGACCAAAACAGCTTGTGGGTCCCCTTGAATCCAAAACCGATTTTGTTGCTGCTGTAAATTATGAAGTGTGCCGTCCAGTGTAGCTTTATCAATCAACTCAATAGCTGCAGGATTCAAATCTAATAACCCTTGCACTACTTCCAATGCAATTAAAATAGAGTCAAAATGTGCACAGATTATCCCTTTGTATTTAGGCGGTTCAACCAATCGCAATGTAGCTTGTTTAATAATCGCCAGCGTACCCTCACTACCACAAATCAAAGGGGTTAAATTAAACAGGTGTCCCTCAGGGTTTGCAGGTTGATAGTCTGTGTATAAAACATCCAAAGCATAACCTGTATTACGGCGCTTTATGGATGGGTGCGGAAATTTTTTAACAATTTCTGAACCATGCTTTTCCAATATATCAATCACTGTTCGGTAAATGTGCCCTTCCAAAGTTTTCAGTTTCAACTTTAAATTTAGTTCTTGTTCTGACAAAGGGGAAAACCTAACTTCAGATCCATCAGATAAGATAACATCTACTGATTTAACATGTTCACGTGTAGTACCATAATATACCGAATATGAACCACAGGAATTATTTCCTATCATCCCACCAATCATAGCACGGTTCGAAGTCGAAGTATCAGGGGCGAAGCGTAGCCCTTCATCTTTCATTAAGGCATTCAAGTCGTCTTGAATAACTCCAGGTTCAACAACAACTTCTTTTTGTTCGGGGGTAAATGCAAGCACATTTGTCAGGTGCTTGGAAATATCAATCAGACACCCTTGTCCAATGGCTTGACCACCTAAAGATGTTCCACCTGCACGCATTGTTAGAGGTAAGCTTTCAAACAATGATAGTTGAACCGCATCTAGCAACTGTTTTTGATTTTTGGGACTAACAATCCTTTCAGGTATTAGTTCAAAAACTGATGCGTCAGTATACATCATCTTATGAAAGGTTATGCAGCAAATTAATTTGTTTCCGCATATTTCCCTGATGGTTCCCCACAAAAACTATTTCAATAACTTTAAGTCTTGCACTAAACACCGTCAAAATTTCAATCACTTAAGGCTCCATAAAAATCAAAAAGCTCCAGCGTACCCACAGTCAATGTCAGGGGATGCAGGCGTATGTCACTTCCCCCTGCCAATATAATTCCTTTCACTCAAACACTCCTTAAACCTTTCCCAAAGCTATCTTGCAAACCACATGAATCAAGTTAACAAAAGTTAGGACTTTAACTCTGCACCCACCATGCTCTTCACAACATCATTCATCGTATAGGTAGCTTGCCAGTCTAATCTTTCTTTGGCTTTACCCGCATCACCCTTAGATTCTAAAACTTCATGCTTGCGCAATAATGATTCATCCACTTCAACATGCTTTTGCCAATCTAAGTCTACAGCTTGAAAAGCTTGCGCTACAAAATCTTCTAGGCTATGACTTTGCCCAGTCGCAATGACAAAGTCTTCAGCTATATCTTGCTGCAACATACGCCACATCGCATCCACATATTCTTCTGCCCAACCCCAATCCCTACGAATAGTTAAATTACCAAGATTAAGCTTTTCTTTAGAGCCTTGGGCAATACGACATGCCGCTTGAACAATCTTTTTAGTAACAAAACTTTCTGGGCGAAGTGGTGATTCATGATTGAACATAATACCTGTACATGCGTATATATGATACATTTCTCGATAGTTCTTTGTTTCAAAAAACGCCGCAACTTTAGCAACCGCATAAGGGCTTCGTGGTGAAAAAGGTGTTCCCTCATTTGCTTCTTCTTTGCCAGCATCTGCAAAGCAGTCACCTGAACCTGCATTAAAAAACCTAGCATGCCCGCCCAAGTTTCTTATAGCTTCAAGCAAGTACAATGTCCCCAACACATGGCTCTCTATAGTTTCCACAGGCTGCTTAAATGATAAACCTACTGAACTTTGTCCCGCAAGGTTATAGGCTTCGTCAGGTTTAACGCTTTCCATCACCTGCTGTACCTGATGAGCATCTGTCAAAGATAATGACAACACTGACACTTGCGTTTCAATACCTAACTTTTTTAAGTTGGAAATATTTTTTACGTTACGCGATGTACCAAACACTTGATAACCTTTCTCAAGAAGAAACTTCGCCAGCAATGAGCCATCTTGACCCGATACGCCGCATATTAGCGCTGTTTTACTCATGGTGTTTATTCAACCGAAACGGAAATATCATGTCCATGTGCTTTTAATAGAGCATGGCGTTGAGCAACTTTCAAATCTTCTGCAACCATTTCAGCACACATTTCTTGTACTGTGATTTCTGGTGTCCAACCCAGTTTTTCTTTGGCCTTGCTTGGGTCGCCCAATAGTGTCTCTACTTCCGCAGGACGGAAATATCTAGGGTCAACTTGAACCACAACATCACCTACCTTGAGTGCGGGGGTTTTATCACCATCAATCGAAGTGACAATACCTTTCTCTTCTAAACCTTTACCTTCAAACTTCAGGGCAATACCAAGCTCTTGAGCTGACCACTCAATAAATTGACGCACGGAATACTGCACACCTGTAGCAATCACAAAATCATCGGGTTCATCTTGTTGCAACATCATCCACTGCATACGCACATAATCTTTGGCATGACCCCAGTCGCGTAGCGCATCCATATTGCCCATGAACAAACATTTCTCTAATCCTTGCGCAATATTGGCTAAACCTCGCGTAATTTTACGCGTCACAAATGTTTCACCACGGCGCGGCGATTCATGGTTAAATAAAATACCATTACAAGCATACATGCCATACGATTCTCTATAATTCACAACAATCCAATAGGCATACATCTTCGCTACAGCATAAGGCGAACGAGGATAAAAGGGTGTAGTTTCTTTTTGCGGTATTTCTTGCACTTCTCCAAATAACTCAGAAGTAGACGCTTGATAAAATTTCACTTTCCTTTCCATGCCCAGCAAACGAATGGCTTCAAGCAAACGCAAAGTACCCATCGCATCCACATCCGCAGTATATTCTGGCGATTCAAAGCTTACCGCCACATGTGATTGCGCGCCCAAATTATACACTTCATCAGGCTGAACCTCTTGAATAATGCGTGTTAGATTTGATGAATCAGTCAAATCCCCATAGTGCAAAAAAAGCTTGCAGCCTTCTTCATGTGGGTCGGCATATAAGTGATCAATACGGCCTGTATTAAACATAGAAGCACGGCGTTTGATACCATGGACTTCATAACCTTTTTCCAACAAAAGTTCTGCCAAATAAGAGCCATCTTGTCCCGTTATACCTGTTATTAGGGCAACTTTCTTCATAAGTTTCTCCCATACTCATCATCAAACCGTTCAATATCATCTTCTTCCAAGTAATCACCCACTTGAACTTCAATCATTTGCAAAGGTACTTTGCCTTTATTTTCTAAGCGGTGTTTGACACCAATAGGAATGTAAGTGCTCTCATTCTTAGCAACTGTTATCACTTCATGATCCCGAGTTACCGTGGCTGTGCCTGAAACCACAATCCAATGCTCAGACCTATGCTGATGCCTCTGCAAGCTCAAACTTGCACCCACATTCACAGAAATTCGCTTCATTTTAAAACCCTGCGCATTTTCTAGCACCGTATAACTACCCCAAGGCCTAAGCACAGTCATATGCTCTTGATATTCAATACCTTGGCTTTCTTTAAGGCTTTCAACCACTTCACGAACACGCTGGCTTTTGCCTCTAGGACACAATAAAATTGCATCAGGCGTTTCCACAGCAATGATATCTTTAAGCCCAACAGCCGCTAACAAACGGGACTCACTTCGTAACAATGTATTTTCACAATCAATAGCAATTGCATGCCCACTAATAGCGTTATCACCCTCGCTTTTAGCAGAAACATCGAACACTGCATCCCAACTTCCCACATCCGACCAACCCATGGATACAGGTACAACCACCACATTCTCTGAAGGCTCAAGCACCGCATAGTCAATCGAAATCGAAGGCATGTTTTCAAACTGATGCCGCACCACTTCCTGCCAAGGTTCGCCAGCTTCCCATGAGCTTTTCATAGCTTGTACAACCTCATATATACTAGGGCAGTGCCGTTTAATTTCAGCAAGTATGGTTGACGTTTTCCATACAAACATCCCTGAATTCCAAAAATAATTTCCTTCTTCCAAGAAAGATTTAGCTGTAAACAAGTCTGGCTTTTCTGTGAACCGTTTGACAACAAGGGTGGTACTGTTTTCAAGCTTCTCTCCAGCCTGAATATAACCAAACCCCGTATCTGGGTGTTCAGGCACAATGCCAAAGGTGACCACGCTTCCTTGCTCGGCCTGCTCAACTGCGGCACTTAAACCCTCATGAAAGGCTGAAATATCTTTGATGATATGGTCTGCGGGTAATACCAACATCGTAGGGTCTTCTCCACCTTTTTGTAGCAATGCTGCTGCCAAGGCAATGGCGGGGGCAGTATTGCGGCCACATGGCTCTAATATAGTATTCAGGTGATTAAGTTCTGAAAAGGCTTCCCCCGTAGCGTGGGCTTCATTGGTCACCACCCATACATCATCTTGTTCTATCAGTGGTGATAATCGGGAAATAGTTGCCGCAAGAAGTGATTCTCCACCATCAAGTTTTAAAAATTGTTTAGGTAAGTGCTGACGTGACATAGGCCACAACCTTGTGCCTGATCCGCCTGCAAGAATCGCCGCTTTCATTTCTCTCATGACTTAATCACACCTTTATGCCCATGCAAAGTTTCTTTACCTGTTCGATTGATTTCACTTTCTGCCATTCCACATTTGGTGGTACTTATGACTCATTCATGGCTAAGTTCTTTCTCTTTACGCTTACTTAAACCTTCTTGAACAAACACAAATATAATACTCAAGAAACCAGCCATAAAAGCTGTGACAAGAACAATAATAGCTCGTTTGGGCTTGATTTTTTTATCTGGGGACACAGCTGAATCAATCACCCGAAAAGCGAAGTCTTGTTGCGTATTGGCAAGCATCGCCTGCTTTTGTTCCGTTGAAATCAGGCCATACAAAGCTTGCCTATTTTCTTCAATCACCGTTTTGCTTAGCTCATTGTTCAAGTATTTTAGTTTTTCTTGGCTTTGCTTGATTGCTTGCTCTCTTAAATAGGTATTGATACGCCCAATAAGCTTATTCACCCAAACACTTGCCAATTCAGGGTCTTGCCAATCCATAGATAAATGTATCAGCCCTGAATCTTTATCAACATTCACTTGAAGGGTGCCATTTTTAACCAATAGGCGCCAAGCATCCCAAAGAGTTGGTCGATCTTCCTCATCCTCAGCTAACCATTGCTTGGTTTCGGTATCCCAATCATCTTCAAAAAGAATGGGCATAAGTTTCTCATCTTTGACAAAACTCCAAATAAACTCTCTGGACTTGAGCACCGCAATATTCTGCTCAACAGACCCACCGCTGCCCAACGAAACACCGGCTAAGGATGCCAAGCCTCCCAAGCCACCAAGCACAGAGGAAATACCGCCTTTATTATTGTCACCACCCACTGGAGCCAGCAAAGCCTCTGCCCTATAAATATTTGGCATCGTTAAGGAGATGCCCGCAGCCAACACTGCAGCCAAAAGTGAAACACCTATTATCAATACGCGCTTCTTCCAAATCACACGCCAATATTCCAAAAGATCAATCTCATCTTCTTCTGGCATCATTCCATACATAGCTGGCAACATACGCGGATCAATACATGGTACACCCTTATTTTCTTGATCTTTCGCTTTGTTTTCTGATGTCGCCATTAGAACACACCTATTGTTTTCATCGAAGCAAGCCCAACACCCACTTGCATTAACACGCGCGACCAGTCCAATGTACTGTCCAAAAGATTAAATTGATCCAGCTGCTCTGGAACCACAATAGCATCACCTGGATAAATGCGCGTACTTCCCCAAGAGCCTGCACGGTCAACAAAACCATTGGCGCGCACCACATAAATCCTACCATCATCGGCTAGACGCGTCATGCCACCTGCCGCATCAACATAGTCATCCAAATCATACTTTTTACGGTATAATAATGCCGTGGTATTATACACTTGCCCCAAAATCAATACTTCGTCAGGCTGCTTAGGCACATGCAGCTCGTCACCATCACGAAGTGTCAAATTAAACTCGCTGTTTTCTAAATCTTTAATATCTTCGAGCTTAATCACCAGCCTACCCATCGCTTTTGTCGCTTTCATTTGCCCAAGCACACGTTTGGCTGCAATCAACGCACTTTGCTTGTGCTTTATCAATGCCGCATCATGCAATGTCGCAATTGCTTCTTCTTCTTGGGCAATTTCAGTTTCCATACGGTTTGCCATATCATCTATTTGCTTTTGTTGTTCTTTGCGAATCGATTCACGTGTAAACACCGCAGCCTTCAAATAAGCCTTGTCCGTAAAGCCGCCAACACGCTGAATCAAATCAGCCAACTTCTCACCATCTTCAATCGGATAAGCACCCGGATATTTCACTTCTCCTGTAAGGGTTACATGCTCAGCTGCGCGCCAGTTACTCAACTGCCGCACTGTCAATACGTCATAAGGTTGCAGTTCAATATTTGCTTCTTCATCGCCAGCAAGTGCTGCAGCCAAATCGACTTCCATATGCACAGATTCTCGCTCTTGCCCATCCTTGATGATAAACCTCGTTAACTCCGCTTTACCAATCAATGCTTTTTCTGTAACCCCACCTGCTGAAAATATCAAGTCCGTTAAATGCATGCCTGCATCAACATAGGGATATGTATATGGGTTCATCACTTCACCGGTAACCTGCACAGCGTATTGGCGCTTCTTCTCCCACACCGAATGTAGCACAATCTTATCCAAGTCTTGCAATATAAGGTTAGCCGATTTATCTCCATGCATCACATCCGATAGATTGAATGTCATCATGGAAATATCCTTGCTCTGTGGATCAGTGCGATAAAGCTCCGCCTTATCCAACGATGAATCCCGCAGCAGTCCGCCTGCCGCCAGTACCAAATCTAGGATACGCATATTCTTTTTAAGTTCGTATTCGCCTGGTGTTTTCACACTTCCAACCACTTGTGTTTTCGGGGCGACCCGGAAATGTGACCGGTGAAATACAAATACTTTATCCCTTGGTTGAAGCTTAAGATTATAAGTCGAAGCTTTGTTGAACAATGCTGCCACATCGAAACGTAAAAGCTCAGGCTCACGATTACCCTTGGCTTCACGCTCAATCAAACCATAATCCATAAATGTTTCTGGCAAAAGTGTTTGTTCATTTTTAATCAAGTCTTTTAAACGCATACCTTTAGTCCAAGCGTATTTACCCGGGCGCTTCACATTACCCACCAAAAGCACAGGATTTACTTCAAAGTCTAAGCTTGAGAAGATTTTAACGACATCACCATTTTGAATGCGCGTTTTCAAGCCTTTGCCCTTCAAGGCAAAGCTTTTTACCGACTGGTTTCCCGTATGTTTAACACGCTCCAGCAAGGCTTCAACATGATAAGCTTTGGGCAAAAGTCCTCCTGCAAGATTGAGCATAGATGCAACATCCACACGCCCTTTTAGCTCATAAATAGCAGGGCGCACCACAGCACCTGCAATACTCGCTGTTTTGCCAATCGCTGGTACAAACACCACATCACCGGGCAATAAACGCACATCTTTACTGGTATCGCCTTTGAGTAAGAAATCATACAAATCGAGCGTTGAAACAAG
>JALUNK010000039.1 GCA_027055255.1 Ghiorsea sp. | reverse complement strand
TTTGATGCCTGTTTGCGTTTTGGCAAAGCTGTGGGTTTATTGTTTCAAATTGCAGATGATATTTTGGACACCACGGCAAGCAGTGAGATGTTAGGCAAAAGCGCTGGAAAAGATGAGGCGCAACATAAGGCAACGTATGTATCGGTGTTGGGTGTGACAAAAGCCCGTGAATTGGCGGAGGAAATGTGCGAGATTGCGCTGGATGCTTGCGCACCATTGCAAGAAGATGCCAGCAAGCAGCTTAAAGATTTGGCTGTGTATATTTTAAAGCGAGGGCAATAATGTCAGACACAAAACATAGAGACTTATTGCATTCAATTTCAGGCGTGCAGGATTTAAAACGCCTCAAAACTTCAGAGCTTCCCGAACTATCGCAACAAATGCGTGATTATTTGATTGAAACCCTTGCACCCATTGGCGGGCATTTGGGCGCAGGGCTTGGCGTGGTCGAATTATCTGTTGCTTTGCATTATGTGTTTGATTCACCCAAAGATAAAATTGTTTGGGATGTTGGGCATCAAGCTTATCCGCACAAGATTTTGACAGGTCGTTTGGAAGGCATGCCAACCATGCGCCAATATGGTGGTTTGAATGGCTTTACCAAACGCAAAGAATCGGAACACGATTGCTTTGGCGCGGGGCATGCATCCACTTCAATTTCAGCCGCTTATGGCTTTGCCATGGGTAGAGATTTGCAAGGGCAGAGCCACCAAAGTATTGCCGTGATTGGTGATGGGTCGCTTGGTGGTGGTATGGCATTTGAAGCGCTGAATCATGCTGGTGGTAATGACAATAATCTGTTGGTGATTTTAAATGATAATGAAATGTCGATAGCACCAAACGTGGGTGCGATGTCATCCTATTTGGCGCGGATTATCACCGATAAGAGCTACACCAACGCAAAAGAAGCTGCCAAAAAAGTGCTCAATAAAATGCCTGCGGTCTTTGATGTGGCTAAACGTTTTGAAGAGCATGTCAAAGGCATGATTACGCCAGGCACATTGTTTGAAGAATTGGGTTTCCGTTATATTGGTCCCATCGATGGCCATGATTTTGATACGCTGCTGCCCACCTTAGAAAACTGCAAAGATTTGAAAGGCCCCGTTTTATTACACGTTCTGACCAAAAAAGGTTTGGGTTACTCTCCTGCTGAAGAAGACCCTGAGACTTGGCATGGTTTAGGCCCATACTGTTTGGATTCTGGTCAGCCCATCAAAAATGCAGATGCACCCAAGACCTACACCCAAGCTTTTGGTGATACATTGATTGATTTGGCTAAAGAAGATGAATCTATTGTTGCTATTACTGGAGCGATGCCGGGCGGCACAGGTTTATCACCATTTGCAAAAATGTTTCCTGAGCGCTGCATTGATGTGGGGATTGCTGAGCAGCATGCACTTACGTTTGCTGGCGGGCTTGCATGCTCGGGTATAAAACCCGTGGTTGCGATTTACTCTACATTCTTGCAACGCGCTTACGACCAAATTATCCATGATATTTGCATTCAAAATCTGCATGTGGTGATGTGTTTGGATAGGGCAGGTATTGTTGGTGCTGATGGGGCAACGCATACCGGCATGTTTGATATTGCTTACCTTAGATGTTTGCCCAATATGACGGTGATGTGCCCCAAAGATGAAGTAGAACTCTCACATATGCTCAAAACTGCTTTGGGTATGGATGGGCCAGTGGCGATTCGTTATCCACGCGGCTCGGGTCTTGGTTTGGCAGAGGAAGCACCCAAGGCTTTGCCAGTGGCTAAAGCAGAGGTGATTACAGAAGGTAAAGATGGTTTGATGATTAGTGTGGGAACCCGTTTCTCAGATGCGCAAGCTGCAGTTCAAACCTTAAAGGAAGAAGATGGTCAAGACTTCACACTGTTGAACCTAAGGTTTGTTAAACCTTTGGATGTGGAAGGCATTATAAGTTGTTTGGCTGATGGTAAACCATTGGTGGTGGTTGAAGAAGGTGTTGGTGATGGTGGTATTGGTGAGAAGATTGGGGTTGAAGCTTTGAAGTCAGGGTGGCGCGGTTCTTTTGTCCATATCGCTATGCCCGATACTTTTCCTGAGCATGGTACGCAAGCTGAAATATTGCGTGATTTGAAGTTGGATAAAGATGGTATTGTAGAGCAAGTAAGGAGTGTATTATGAATAAGCATATTTTATGGGTTATGGTTTTAACTTTTTTGGTATCATGCCAAGATAAGACGGTGTCAGAACCAGACATGAGTACACCAAGTGAACCTGCAACCAACGCACCCGCTGCGAGTGTCACGCCTGAAAAAACTGCAGTGCAGGAGAGCACTAAAGATACAGCTGCATTAGAAAAGGCAGCGGCAGATAAAGCAGCAGCAGATAAAGCAGCAGCAGACAAAGCAGCAGCAGACAAAGCAGCAGCAGACAAAGCAGCAGCAGACAAAGCAGCAGCAGACAAAGCAGCAGCAGACAAAGCAGCAGCAGACAAAGCAGCAGCAGAAAAGGCAGCAGCTAACAAAGTAGCTCCTAAGAAAGTTGTTGCACCGCTGTCGCAAGGTAAAGGACCGATTAAAAGCGAACCTAATCCCGCACCAAGTAATATCATGTTGAAACCTGATTCAGGTATGACCCTAGCCAAAGCAAACAGCCTGACAAAAAAATGTAAATCTTGTCATGCAACGGATAAAGATAAAGTAGGTCCGTCGTTTAAAAATATTCAGGCAGCTTATGGTTCAGTGGATGCTTTAGCAGCAGCATTTGGAAGTGGGTTTGCTGTGAATGATAGAAAAGTCGCATCGGCTGATGCCAAGTGGAAGAAAAAAGCTAAAACCATGACGGGGCAATACAAAGCATTGATTAAAAAACAAGTTGAAAAAGGTGCGTTTACCTACAAGGAATTAGCTGAGGCAATTTTTGCAAAGTAATTTCAACACGTATGTATGTCACTTTAACAAAGCCTTGTTTAGTAAGCCATTGCTTGTTAAGGCTTTATTTGTAGGCTTTGCCATATGATTCAATGGAATATCTTTGTCAGCCAACCAAACTGCGAACATACCCGTAGTGTTCTGCCTATGGCTAGAGTGGCATCTTTTGCTTTAGTGCGTTGCGAGGGTAATCAATAAAGTGGAAGCTAAAGAAAGTCGACCAGTTCACACCATTAAACGTCGTGGTATTTATGTTCTGCCCAGCATGTTTACCTTGCTTGGTTTATTGTGTGGCTTCTTCTCACTAGTTAGCTCTATTCAGGGAAACTATGAATATGCAGCATGGGCCATTATTGTGGCTGCGATATTTGATATGCTGGATGGGCGCGTTGCTCGCCTATTAAATGCTGAAACAGCCTTTGGCGCAGAGCTTGATTCATTAGCAGATATGATGTCGTTTGGTGTTGCTCCAGCTGTTCTTGTCTACCTTTGGGCACTTACACCTTTTGATAAACTGGGTTGGTTGGCAGCCTTTTTAATTGTAGCAGGTTCGGCACTTCGTTTAGCAAGATTTAATGTGCAGCTTGCAAGCCAAGACAAAAAATACTTTCAAGGTTTGCCGACACCTGCATTAGCCTTATTTATGGCATCGGGTGTGTTGTTTCATGAGGCGTTCGGTGTTGAACCTACGCAAATGATTTGGTTGGTCATGAGTATTATTTTGGCATGGTTATTGGTGAGTAATGTTAGGTTTGTATCTGGTAAAGATATTGATCTAAAACAAAAGCGTCCTTTTGCAGTACTGGTTGTATTGATGGGTGGGATTGTATTATTGGTACTTGATCCGCAGCGTGTTTTGTTTCCTATGTTTTTAGCTTATTGTATGCATGGGCCTGTGTTGAGTGTTTGGCAGGGTCAACAAACAGCACGGCTTCGCTTGAAGAAAAGGTTGGCTCGCGCTAAAGCAAAAAAGACTGACGTTGACAACAGCGAATAAATCAGCGCATACTCCGCCGCATGAAAGTTTTTACTCTGTACCTGCTCTTATTAAGCGATGCACTTTTGTTGTGTCGTATTGGCTGGCTCACGGACTGAATAGAAATATATCATTTAGTTTTTAGTTTCGAGCCACGGTTAATTCCCGTGGCTTTTTTGTTTGTGTTGTAAGATTTGAGGAGAAGTAAGATGTCTGACCGTTTATATATTTTTGATACCACATTGCGTGATGGTGAGCAGTCGCCAGGCTGCTCAATGAATATTGAAGAAAAATTGCGCATTGCTCATGCGCTTGCTGCATTGGGCGTGGATGTGATTGAAGCAGGGTTTCCCGTGGCATCACCAGATGATTTCACTGCTGTAAATCGAATTGCAGCGGAAGTCCCTAATGCCATGATTGCAGGACTAGCACGGGCACATCCCAAAGATATTGATGGGGTAGCAGAAGCGATTAAACCTGCAGGTGATAGAGGGCGCATACATACTTTTATTGCAACCAGTCCTATCCATATGGAAGCTAAGCTCCGCATGAGCCCTGAAGAAGTGGTGGAGCGGGCTGTGGCTGCGGTTACACAAGCTCGGAATTTGGTTGCCAATGTTGAGTTTTCCGCTGAAGATGCTGGGCGATCAGATGATGACTTTTTATGCAGAATTGTGGAAAAAGTCATCGATGCGGGTGCGTCGGTGATTAATATTCCAGATACTGTGGGCTATATGACCCCTGATGAATTTGGTCGTAAGATTAAGTTATTGCGTGAGCGTGTACCCAATGCAGACAAGGCGATATTTTCAGTGCATTGCCACAATGATTTGGGTTTGGCTGTGGCAAACTCTTTGGCTGCAGTGGAAAATGGTGCAAGGCAGGTGGAGTGCACCATTAACGGTTTGGGTGAGCGGGCAGGTAATGCGGCACTCGAAGAAATTGTAATGATTTTAAAAACACGGGCTGATCGTTATACGATTGATACAGGCATTGATACAACTAAAATCGTTGCCACATCAAAATTAGTCTCACAAATTACAGGTATGCCTATTCAAGCCAATAAAGCGATTGTGGGTGCGAATGCATTTGCACATGAATCGGGCATTCATCAAGATGGTGTGTTGAAACATAAAAAGACCTATGAAATTATGACACCTGAATCAGTGGGCTGGAATACCAACCGTATGGTGTTGGGAAAACATTCAGGCCGTGCTGCTTTAAAAGCACGTTATGCTGAGCTAGGCACTGTTCTTGAGGATGGGCAATTGGTTACGGTGTTTGAGCGTTTTAAATCGTTGGCGGATAAAAAGAAAGATATCTTTGATGAGGATTTACAAGCGATTCTGAATTCAGATGCTGAAATTAATACTGAGCATGTGAAGCTTGTGGGTTTGCATGTGGCATCGGGAACGAAAGATGCACCTGTTGCAGCGGTTAAGTTGGATATTGATGGTGAAATATTTGAAGCAACAGCCAAAGGTGATGGCCCTGTGGATGCAGCATTTAAGGCGATTAAATCTTTGGTTGAGCCCAATGGTAAGTTACTTTTGTATTCGGTAAATGCGATTACAGCAGGCACTGATGCACAAGGCGAAGTCACGGTTCGTTTGCAAGATGGTGATAGAGTTGTGAATGCGCAAGGCTCGGATACGGATATTGTGGTGGCATCAGCTAAAGCATTGATTGCGGCATTAAATAAGTTACCAAATATGCACGCTAGAGAAGTTCACGCCCAGTATTCGGGTGTTTAAATCATATGTCATTTCGACCAAAGTGGAGAAATCTAGTCAAAGACCTCTCAACTGCGTTCAAGGTGACAGTTATTCTTTAGTATAGTGGAGTTTAGTTATTAAAATTATAGCATATACTGATGGTGCATGTTCTGGAAACCCTGGCCCTGGTGGTTGGGGTGTTTGGTTGCGGGCTGGAAAACATGAAAAAGAGCTGTGTGGTGGTGAAGTTGAAACCACCAATCAACGTATGGAATTGCAAGCGGCGATAGAAGCGCTCAAAGCTTTGAAAAAACCAAGTGCAATTACTATCGTCACCGACTCCAAATATGTGCTTACTGGGATTACCGAGTGGATTCACAGCTGGAAAAAGAAAGGTTGGAAAAATAGCAAAAAAGAGCCTGTAGCCAATCGTGAGCTTTGGGAAGCTTTGGATGCTCTAAATCAAAAGCACCAAGTGCAGTGGCAGTGGGTGAAAGGTCATTCAGGCGATGAAGGTAATGAGAGAGCGGATGAGTTGGCGAGGCAGGGCATCCCTTCTTAAAAACTCGCTCAGCAAGCTTTTGAATAGCAGTATAGAAGGTAGTATAAATAAAAAACATCGTCATTCCCGAGAAGGCGGGAATCTATGGTGGTTGATGCATATTAAAGGTAAAGTTATGGATTCCCGCCTTCGCGGGAATGACGACAAGTTGCTTATGTGGCTGGCAGGTAGCTTTGCCTAGCATGAAAAAAACTCTGCGAAAATCCGCGTACTTTGCGGTTTAAAAAAAGGATAAAATAATATGAAAATGTTGATTGATTTTTTGCCTGTTGCGCTGTTCTTTATTGTATATAAGACAGTGGATATATATTCAGCAACGGCAGTGTTGATTATAGCGAGTGCGATTCAGACTGTGGGTGTACGGCTGTGGAAAGGTAAGTTTGAGCAAAGCCATGTGATAACCTTGGTCTTGGTGGCTGCATTTGGTGGGCTGACATTATTATTGCATGATGAAATGTTTATCAAGTGGAAACCCTCGGTAATTAATTGGCTATTTGCAGCTGTATTTCTTGGTAGTATGTGGATTGGAAAGCAACCTATTATTCAGCGTATGTTGGGTGGACAAGTTGAACTTCCTCAAAGTGTATGGACAAAATTAAATGTGGCGTGGGCTGCTTTTTTTACATTTTTAGGTTTTTTAAACTTGTATGTTATATATAACTATGACACGGATACTTGGGTGAACTTTAAGTTATTTGGGTTAATGGGTTTGACCATTATTTTTATCATTGGGCAAAGTCTTTATATGGCAAAGTATATTCAACCGCATGAAAGTGACACATAGAGTGACATTAAACTGACATTTATTGTCACTTTTCTGTAAAAGAGTATGATATAACTCGAATATTTTTGGCATGTGGATTGCTTTAAGATGTTCAAATGTCTTTAGGCATTAAAATTTAAAAAAGGAGATCAATTATGAAAATTGAATCTACACAAAAGGGTTTTACCCTAATCGAATTGATGATCGTTGTTGCGATTATCGGTATTTTGGCATCTATCGCGATTCCACAATTTACTTCTATGCGCGTCAAAGCATACAACAGTGCTGCTACAAGTGACCTTCATCAAATGAAGTTGGCTCAAGAAGCTTTGTACAGTGATTTTAGATATTATGGTTCCTCTGTGCCTAACACTCTTATTACAGCAGCAGCAGGTGCAGCAGCTGTGGGCACATTGATTGATGGTGCTACAGTGTTGGGAGCAGGTAATGTTAATGCGATTGCAGTGAGTGTAGCGAATGGCGGAAATGTTGGTTTAGCTGCGCCAGTTGCAGTGAGTAATGGTGTAATTATCCGTGCGGATACAACAGGAACTGAACAATCTGCTATTATGGTTGCACACAGTGCTCAAGGTGACCGTGCTTTTGCATCGGATACTGATAGCACGACTGTTTATTGGGCAATGAATACAGCATGGGTTGGCGACAAAACATTTGCTAATATTACAATCCCTGGAGCAACGAACCTTGCAGATGATATCGCAGGTACAGCTGCTGGTGGTTCACCTGTTGCAAACTGGTCAGTTCAGTAATACTTGAATTGATTTTAATCTTTGAGCATGGTGGATTTATCCACCATGCTTTTTTTATGAGGATTGATTTGTGATTTTTTTTGAAAATGTAAAAAAGACATACCCTAAGCAGCTTAGAAGCCAAGCACATAAGGCTTTATCAGGCATCTCATTTTATCTTGAGCAGGGTACTACACTTGGCTTGATAGGCCCCAACGGAGCAGGGAAATCGACAAGCATTAAATTGCTTCTCGATTTTATACGTTTAGATGCGGGTAGTATCAAGCTGTTTGGAGAAAGCCCTGCATTACCGCAATCAAGAAAAAAAGTTGGCTACTTACCCGAACAACCAAGCTTTCCACTTAATTTATCTTGCCTAGAGCTTTTATATTTTGCTGGAAGAAGTAATGGTATGGATGATAAGGCTATTTTAGTTTCCAGCGAAAAGTGGTTAAAAAAATTAGATTTATGGTCTTTCAGAGATAGATTGTTGAGCGGATTTTCTAAAGGTATGCGTCAGCGGGCTAGCTTTGCGATGGCATTGATTCATGACCCTGAGCTCTTGATATTGGATGAACCTATGAGTGGGTTAGACCCTATTGGCAGAGCTAAAATTGTTGCCTTAATTCAAGAGCTTCAACAGCAGGGTAAAAGTATTCTTTTTTGTTCACACTTGTTGGATGATGTGGAAAGATTAGCAGAGCAAGTTGTGTTATTATATCATGGTCGTGTTTTATTTTCTGGTGATATACGATCGTTTTGCCAACATGATGAAAGAGTAGAAGATACTTTTTTAAGGTATATTGAGGCTGAACATGTTTAATTCAATACAACGCCTATGGCCACTGGCATGGATTATTTTTCTTGATGGGTTGCGGCGACATGCGATCTTAGGGCTTCTTATATTGGCCTTTGCATTGGAGCTTTCAGGCTTTCTATTTATGGATTTTATTGGCCATGATATTGGCCGAGCAAGTTCTGATTTCTTATTTTCAATTCTTTGGATTGTGGGCGCTTTCTTTCTTTTCTTTCATGCTGTGCAGGTGATTTCATGGGATGAAGAACAAGGGGTGATTTATGCGCTGCTTTCACGCGCTATCTCGCGGTCGGAATACGTTATAGGTGTTTTTTTCGGATTAACGTTACTGCTTTTGTTTCTTCAATTGATTATTGGGATTGTGGCATTGATTTCATTGTATGTGATTCAGAGTCAACTTGACCCTGTTTATTTCCCTTTGCTTTTTCCATCCCACTTTATACTTGCATGGCTTGGACTTTTCATGATGCAATGGGTTGTTTTATCTGTAGTGGTACTATTTTCTGGCTTGGTTCGCGGTGGTTTTCCTGTGTTTATTTTATCATTATCGTTTTATTTCATTTGCTCTGGGTTGCCCGTTGTGCGAGAACATTTGCTGCGGCAACAAGAAATGGGCATAGATACAGGCTTTAGCCCTCAAATATTTAAATTTCTATCTGCGCTTTTTCCTGACTTTTCAAGGTTAGATTTCAAAAACAGTGTTGTAAGCTTGGATATTGGCATGGACAATTTGGATATGTTCTTAAATTTTGGTATGTCTGCTGTATATGTAGTGTTGGTAACCTTTTTGGCATGCAAGCTTTATGGACGTAGAGACCTTTATTGATGAATAAGCGTAGTTTAGCATGGCCCTTTTTTGTGGCAGTTGTTGTTCTGTATGCTTTTCTTTTTAATCATGTGGATAGGGTAAAAGAACAAGGTGGACATGATTTACAACCTTTAGCTCCGAAAGCATTTTATGATGCAACAGGTTACTTTAAACAACTGTCTGCGGAAATATTATTCATTAAAACTAAGCTTTTTTTAGGCTCTGACCCTAATGCCGATAGGCGGCAAAAAAACATGCCAGTGTTAAGTGCATATTTCAAACAAGTCGCTGTGATGCACCCCTTACTTAGCGATACTTATTATATGGCTGAATCAGCCTTAGCATGGGTGTCGCCTGACTATGCTATTCGTGCGAATGAAATTCTCAAGATAGGCATTCAATCGCATAAAGGTGCTTATTTTTTACCATTTTTTATGGGATTTAATTATTTTTATCATCTTCAGGAACCTGAGGAAGGTGCAAAGTGGTTAAAGCGTGCATCCGAATATGAAGGTTCACCAAAATGGTTTGCACATTTTGCCTCCATTCTCACTGCAAGAGGTGGGAATATTTCAGGTGGTTTAGTGTGGTTGCGCATGATGCTAAGTACGGCAGATGATGAGAACGAGAAACAAAGATATGTTGGCGATATTGCCGAGTATGAAAAAGCAATGCTTGTTCTTGAAGCTATTGAGGATTACAAGGCAAAGAAAAAAAGAGCGCCTAAAAAGCTTGAAGATTTGGTTCCTGAATTTTTAGAAGCATTGCCTCCTATGGCAGGGCACTTCTCGTTGGACTATCATCAGGGAAAACTCTCGTTGCGTTAAGCTTATTATCTCAAAAAATGTAGCCATAAAAAAATGATTACGGCAACAGTGGAATCACGCAGCCATGGAAGAATAGGCTTTGTATCATCCAGCGTACTTTTTTTGAGCAATATAAAAGCTGAGCGCATGCTATGAAGGACAAATAATAGCGCTAAGAACCAAACATTACCTAAGTTTTGTAGGATAAACAAGCTCATTAAACCTACCCATAAAACAGCACTTATTACTTTTTCATGTTGATTTAAATGATATAAAAAACTATCCATCACAACTGAGGTCATAAGTAAAAGTATTATGCTTATTGACCACTTGGACAGCACAAACTCGTTTAGCATAGGATTTTGAAAAATTAACATGGGAACGGGTAGCAATAAAACAGGGATAAGCAGAATAAGATGAATGAGCACATAAATCGTTTTAAGCTGTAGTTGGACGTTCAAGGTATGTCTATCGCTCAATGGATAGTCCCACTCTCATCATCGTCAAAGTCATGTGCCTGTGAATCGGGAATGGTGTATACTCCACTTGCCCAATTACCCAAGTCGTTGGTTTTGCAGCGGTCACTGCAAAAAGGAAAATAATCATTGTCACGTTCTACCAAGGATTTGCAAATCGGGCATTTGACTATCAATGGTTTACTCATGAAATCGGTACCATCATTAAGGCATAAGGTAGGTCGTTGTGAACATCCTGGGCGACCTCACCTGATTTCCATTGTGTAAATCGCAGACGAATAATTGAGCGAAAACCTGAGCATATTGGAAAAATACCATTGGTAACAGTTGCTTTAGGCACACCTACAATCAATAGCCCAATGTCATCTTGTGCTGCAAAGGTGATTTGGTCAGCGCCAGCTTTTGCAATACGATTTTCCCAAGGTACATGAGCATGAAGCATTTGGTTTAAATGTTCTATAGCTTTAATCATAGGCTCTAAGCGTGAATACAACTGCGTGGCATGTTGTCCGTTTCCATGCCATAGGGTTTGGATAATTTGTGGCTGAGATAGTTTGTGTCCGATGGGGTCTTGTTTGCGTATCATATCAGAGTATGCGGTTAACCAAGCGTCAGATTGTAAAAAACTGGTTGCTTCAGGCATCGCTGTGCGAATATTTTCGCTATGCTCTTCCAAGCCCGATACAGCTTTCCCAAGGTTATCTTTAAAATCAGGATGTTTGTTTGCAAGTGCTTTGAAATGTTTGCCCATAACATGATACAAGCTCAAGATATTAGGAATGATAGGCTTTTTGTTACCTTCACCTAAAAGCATATCAGAAACTTCTTTTTCAGCAGCAAGCCACGCATAAGGTGATTGGTCATGCATAGCTTGGATTAGTACACGTAAGGCATCACGAAATTCAACAAAGGATTGCATACGAGGTGTGAGTGGGAATGCGACGGGAATTAAATCATTGCTCATGAAAGGTTAGGGGTGACGCGGTAAACGGGTTCAACGTCATCATGTTGGTGACGAGAGACTTCTAAATCGTGAATAAGTCCGGTGCTTAAACGATAAACCCAGCCGTGAATGGTTAGCGATCGACCTTTTTCCCAAGCACTTTGTACGATGCGAGTATGGGATAAGTTGTGTACTTGCTTGATCACATTCAGCTCAGCCATACGATCGGATAATGCTTGCGGTGATAAAGCTTTGAGTTCATCTTGATGATTGATGTAGTTGTCACGAATGCCACGAATCCAGTTGTCTACCACACCATAGTGTTGCGAATCAATGGCAGCATCGACACCACCGCAATCATAATGTCCTGTCACAATAATATGTTTAACTTTTAAGACATCCACAGCATACTGAACACCAGACAAACAGTTTAAGTCAGTGTGATGTACTTGGTTGGCAATATTACGATGCACAAAAATTTCACCAGGGTCGATACCTACTATTTCATTGGCAGGCACACGACTATCAGAGCACCCAATCCACATATACTGAGGCTTTTGTTGCTTGGACAAACGCTTGAAATACCCCGAAGTATTTTGTTCTTTGGTTTTTGCCCAGCTGGCATTATTTTCAAGAAGCTCTTCTGGTGTTGGCATATTTAAGCTTCCAACCAGCTGTCAAGCTGACCTTTTTTATCAATAGCATACAAGTCATCGCAGCCACCAACATGTTTATCATTGATGAAAATTTGTGGGATGGAACGCCCACCATTGCTTCGTTTCATCATCTCCGTACGTTTGTCGGGTTCGGTTTGTACATTATATTCAATAAAGTTTAAGCCGCGTTTCTTAAGCAATGATTTGGCACGCACACAGTAGGGGCAGTAGTCACCTGAATACACTTCGATTGTTGCTTGGCTAGCCATGTTTTACTCCTTCATAAGCTGCGATTTTCATGCCATGTTCGGGCAAATGAAAAAGCAAAGATAGGTCGCTTGAGTTGCTTTGCAACTTGGCAAGCATGGCGGAGGGTAGCACCTGTGGTCAAGATGTCATCCACCACCCAAATTTTCCCTTGTTCTGGATATGTATCAAGCCGAGATAAGGCTTGCCCGCTTAACCTGAATGCGCGATGTAAGTTGCGCTGCCTTGCTTTGCCATGCAGCGAGGACTGGCGTTGGTGTACACCTTTACGGCGTAATATTTGCCAATCCATATTTGCGCCTGTGGCATGCACAATTTTTTGACATAAATCAGCACTGTGGTGTAAACCTGAGCGGCGCATTCGATACATAGGCATAGGTACAGGAAGGAGCAAATCATGCTTTGAAAAGATGTGCTGAAGTTGCGGTTCTGCGGCTTGTAGTAAAAAGTTTAATGCTATGTCTTGACCTTGCAGCTTCCATGCTAGAATTGCATCACGAACCACATCTTGATACAGGTATAAATGATGTGTTTGTTGTTGAGGCAGGGGTTTTCTTAAGCATTGACCACATGGGCCAGGAGCCAACGATGGGTTCAATGGGATACCACAGCTTTGGCAAACATGTTGCGGCATGATTGAGATGCTTTGTAGGCATCGTTCACAGCAGCCGTGTTCATCTTCCTGATGTTTTGCACACAAAGGACAAACATTTGGAAACAATGCTTGTTTGACTCGTGAACTTAGATTGATTGACAGCAAAGACATAGACATGAGCATAGCGAGCATGACGGACACACGCAATTGGTTCAAAGCTATGCCAGACATACGCAAGCGCAAACTCTTAGGGAGCCAACGTCATGGTTTGGATATTCTTGTTGATGGAAAGGTATTGCGTAATTTTGCATCCAATGATTATTTGGGATTAAGCACTCACCCCAAAGTATGTGCTGCTGCACAAACAGCAGTTGAACAACATGGTTTAGGAAGTGGTGCTTCGCGACTGGTTTCGGGTGATGATTCTATGATGCATGAGCTCGAAGCTGCACTCGCAGATTGGAAAGGCTTTGAAGCATGTTTGCTTGTAGGCTCAGGTATGTTGGCGAATATTGGGTTGTTACAAGCCTTAGCCGATAGGCACACCCATGTTTTTAGTGATAAACTTAATCATGCATCCTTGGTGGATGGTGCAAGATTATCGGGTGCTAAAGTGTTTCGTTATCCACATTTGAATACAAACAACTTGGAAACTGCATTGCAAAAAAGCGATGCAAAAAAAAAGTTAATCGTC
>JALUNK010000038.1 GCA_027055255.1 Ghiorsea sp. | reverse complement strand
TGGATGGAAATCTAGTTTGCTCGGCAACTTTGATGGCATCGGTATTCCCTAAGGATGAAGCATAAATATGAATATTCATCCATCTGCAGTTGTTTCTGAGCAAGCAACGATTGGCAAGGATGTAAAGGTTGGTGCATTTTGTACTGTGGATGAGTTTGTCACCTTGGGTGATGGATGTGAATTGATGTCGCATGTATCCATCACAGGGCGTACAACGATTGGTAAGAATAGCCGTTTCTTTCCTTTTTGTAGTATAGGCGCAGAGCCTCAAGATTTAAAATTCCATGATGAGCCATCTGAAGTGGTTATAGGTGATAACAACACCTTTAGAGAATATGCAACCGTGCATAGAGGTACTGAAGGCGGCGGTATGCTCACCAAAATTGGTGATAATAACCTTTTCCAAACCTATACCCATGTCGCGCATGATTGTCAGATTGGCAGCGATATTGTGTTGGCATGCAGTGCGATTCTTGCAGGGCATGTTGAAGTCCATGATGGTGCGATTGTGGGTGCATTATCTGCGGTTCACCAATTTTGCCGTATTGGTAAGAATGTGATGTTAGGCGCAACCTGTACTGTGCTTAAAGATATGCCGCCATTTACCATTGCTGGTGGTGGTTACCACATGAGTTTGTCTGGTTTAAATACGGTTGGTTTAAAACGTAAAGGTTTGAGCAATGATGATATTCGTGCACTCAAAACAGCATATAAAACCATTTTTATGGGTTCAGGTTTATTAAAAGAGCGTTTGACAGAGGTTGAAGGTTTGGCTTTAAACAATGCTTACGTTGATGAATTGATAGCCTTTGTACGTAGCAGTGAGCGAGGGGTGATGATGCACTCTAAAAAAGAGAAGGATGCCTAAGTCTAAACGTATAGGTTTGGTGGCGGGTTATGGCGCTTTTCCTTTAGAGCTTGCACAAACGTTGAAAAATAATGGTTTTGCTGTGCATGTTGCAGCCATTGAAGAAGAAGCATCCCAATCGATTGAAAATATTGCCGATACCGTCACTTGGGTATCCGTTGGACAAATCAAAAAACTGATTAAAACCATGCGAAATCATGATGTCACTGATTTAATTTTTGCAGGTAAAGTGCAAAAGATTCATTTATTCCGAAATTTTAAACCTGATTTATTAGCCGCTAAAATCCTTTTTCAAGCCAAAGATAAAAAGGATGACTCTTTGATGTTGGGTATTGTGAAAGCACTTGAAGATAAAGGTATTACGGTGCGTTCGCAGGTTGAGTTTGCGCATGATTTGCTGGCAGGCGAAGGTCACCTGTTTGGCCCAGAGCCTACCGAGCAAATGCTTAAAGATATGAAGTTTGGTTTCCCCCAAGCCAAACATATTGCAGGTTTGGATATTGGGCAGACTATTGTAGTTAAAGGTGAAGCGGTGCTTGCTGTAGAAGCTATTGAAGGCACAGATGAAGCCATCAAACGTGGTGGTGCGTTAGGGCAAAAAGATGTGACGGTGGTGAAAGTCGCTAAACCCAACCAAGACCCTCGCTTTGATGTGCCAGCTATGGGCGTGGGTACGCTAGAAACTATGGCGGCATCGGGTTGTACGGCGATTGGAATTGAAGCAGGGCAAACACTGTTGATTGAAAAAGATAAGTTGGCTGAAATGGCTGATAAATTAGGAATTTCTGTAGTAGGTATTGTTTAGTCTAGCTAAATATATGAGTTAAAATTGGTATGTGAAACCGACACCTTGTGCTTGCCTGTTGAGAAGAATGGTTAATGAGATATTATTATCTTTTAGCTGTTTGGATGTGATGTAGCCAATGTAGTTACCAATCAGTAAACCTGAAAAGAAAGCTTCGCCTGTGTGCTTTGTAGAAAATTTGTCGGCAGTTACACCCATCAAAATAGCGGAACCAATACCATAAGAAAAAGATGTCCAATAATCATATTCATAATTATTTTCGATAAAAAGTTTGGGAATGTGTGGTGTGATAAAGGGTGTTGCAAGTGCTGTAAGTACAATTAGCTTATCTAAGCCATCGTTAGGTTGAGGCTCGCCAGCATTTGAGTTTGTTGGAATTGTTAGGCTAAGTAGCAAGAAAGTAAACATCACTGATTTTAGGTGTTTAAATTGTGTCATAGCATAACCTCTATATAGAACATTAATATTTATCTATTAAAGAACTGTGAAGAAACTGTGAAGAACATTCTTGTATGAATAGGTGATACATATAAGATTGCTAGTATGTCTCACAAAGAAGAAACGTACCGTTTGTTGATTTCAGTAGGGGAAAGCTCTGGTGATTTGCATGCCTCTGCGGTGATTAAGCAGCTTAAAGCGCAAACACCTGATGGTGTTTCGCTTGAAATTGCAGGTATTGCAGGCCCTATGATGCAAGCGGCGGGTTGCAAGCCTATTCATGATATGGATGAGCTGAATGTAATGGGTTTTGGTGATGTGATTAAAGCCTTACCGCGAATCAAAGCTGTGCAAAAGGATATTGCAAACTTTGCCGAAACATTTAAACCAGATATGGTGATTTTAACAGATTTCACCAGCTTCCATTTGGGGTTGGGGCGCACATTAAAAGCGCAAGGGTTGTTCGTAACCCATTATATTGCACCCAAGCTTTGGGCATGGGGCGAGAAGCGAATCAGTAAACTGCAAAAGTCTCAAAATCGTTTGGCATGTATTTTTCCTTTTGAAGAGAATTGGTTCACAAAGCGCGGCATCAAAGATGCAGTTTATGTGGGTAATCCTAGCGCTTATGCCTGCCAAGGTGGGTGGAGCAAAGCAGAGCTAAAGCAACGCTTGGGTTTGCAAGAAAATGATCAGCTTTTGGCATTACTTCCCGGCTCAAGACCTAGTGAAATTAAACAGCATGTAGCCTTGCTAGCCGAGACATACTTGCGATTAAAACAAAACCAACCTGATTTGAAAGCTGTGGCAACGCTTGCACCCAGTGTGAAGCCTGAAACACTGAAATCGCTCACTGATGTAGGTGTGTTATTGTTAGAGCGCACCGAAGATAGCTATGCCCTTCGAGCCGATGCAGCGATTGCCGTATCGGGTACGGCAACCTTGGAGTTAGCCCTTTGGGATACGCCTACGGTGCTGGTGTATAAAACATCGGCATTTTCTTGGTTTGTTGGCCAGCGCCTTATTAAAGGTAGATGTGTAGGGCTTGCCAATATCCTGCTTCTGGGCGATGTGCCTAGCTCAGAAGGCATTGTACCAGAATTGTTACAGCATGATGCTACGATTGAAAATATCACCAAGGAAGTATTGCCCTTATTGCAAGGCACTACACAACAACAACTTCAAGCTTTTGCAGAACTGCGTGAGCTGTTGGGCACGGATAATCCCGCAAAAAATCTAGCAACATTGTGTTGGCAGGATATGGTTAAATAAATGGCTGTGTATACTGTGGGTGATATTCAAGGCTGCTATAAACCGCTGCAAACCTTGCTTAAGAAGGTGAAATTTAATCCTGAGAAAGATGTGCTTTGGTGTTGTGGGGATATGGTCAATCGTGGACCTGATTCACTGAAAGTGCTGCGCTTTCTTAAAAGTTTGGGTGATGCCTGTGTATGTGTTTTGGGTAACCATGATATTCAATTGCTGGCCTATTATGCAGGCGGAAAATCATTTGCCGGAGATACGTTGGATGAAGTGATTCAAGCTAAAGATGCGGATGAACTGATTGAATGGTTGCGGCATAAACCATTATTACACCGCGACAAAGCTTTGGGTTGGACTATGGTGCATGCGGGGTTAAGTCCTTTGTGGGGCTTGAAAAAAGCCAAGAAGCGTGCAAAGAAAGTCGAAAAGGTATTGCAAGCTGATGGCTGGAAGGACTTTTGTGTATCTTTACAAACCAAGGATTTTGCTTTGGTTGAACCAAATGATAAGACTGAGAAGTTAAGCTTTAGTGTATCAGTATTCTCACGCACACGCTTTTGTAGTGATAAGGGTGTGTTTGACTGGCATCAGAAGACTGCAGATGCTAAAGATAAGCATGTTGCACCATGGTTTGAGCATGTTGATGCAAAATGGAAAAAGAAGACACGTGTGGTGTTCGGGCATTGGGCAGCTAAAGGCCTAGTGCAAACAGAGCATATTTTGGGCTTGGATACAGGCTGTGTTTGGGGTGGATCACTCACCATTGCCAAGCTTGATAAACAAGGTTCTACTACGACTGAAAGTATCGTATGCCCTTCGTGATTTGGGGAAAATTATAAACATGTTATACTTGGCAACGCATGAAATGAGTTTGAGGTGTGAAGATGAAAAATAAATATAAGTTTTCTTGGGTGCTGATTGCATTGCTAACGCTTGGGTGGAGCAACGCAGCCTTTGCATTTACCAATTCCGATATTTTTGATTCGATTTTGTCGGCACATCAAGATGAATCGCGCCCTAAAGGTATGCCATATATTGCTAACGTGGAGCAAGTACCAGGCACATACAATGCTTGGACAATGGGATTTCGTGCACAAATTAAAGATGCCGAAACAGGCGAGAAAAAAGTTGTCGCCATGCCAACCACACTTCGATACGCAGGTAATAAATTATTTATCAAAATTCAATTGGCCAATGTCGATCGTCGTGTTGTGGATAGAGTGTTTAAAGAGCTTAAAGGCACAATCAATGATTTAAAAGATTATGATAGCGGTGACTTGAAAGGGTTCAAATCCAATATTGGACACACTATCAAGTCGGTTGCACTTGAAGGTTATATTGATGTTGCAGGAAAAGACTTGGAAGACTTGCGTGATATTATTGTATCACTTCGTGAAGAGATGGCAGATTTTTACGAAGATTTGTATGGAACCAATATCGATGCGCTAGAAGATTATGAAGAAGATGTGTTGGATGAGAAGTATCCAAGCATCAATGATACACAAACATTTTTAGAGGTCATTGGTCACGGTTTTACACTAGATAACCAAATCAAACAACGTAAAACACAACAAGGGCAATGGGCGTGGAAAGTAGGTACGACAGATGTGGAAACGGTGAACTTTGGTGAACATATGGAAGAAGTGATTCTTTTGAATACAGGCTCAAATATTTCCCAATATAAAACTGAGAAAATGTATGACGAGTTGTTGAAGCGTGCCAAAGCTCGGTTCCCAAAAGGTGCAAAAGATGTAAAAATTGAACCGCATTACCGCAAATCAGGTGTCACAACGGTTGTTTATATTTATCCATACAGTAAAAGAATTGATGGTGAAGATTTGCGCGATTACCATCATAAATTCAAACAACATGTGGAAGTGATTGCAGATGATTTAGAAGCAATTATAAAACCTTACTATCAAGCACCTGCAATGAAGAAAGTGTACTCACTTGGTATTGATGACTTTATTGCTTTGGTTGATGATGGTTTGGAAAGTTTACCAGTGCATGATGCACCACTGGCGAATGGACAATGGAAGTTTAAATATAAAGGCGTGGCATATATTATTACTAATTTTAAATCACGCATGGAATTAGCTTTTATTTATACATTGCCACGGGGTATGAGTTTGGATAAACCAAGCGATTACCTTGATGATGAAATTGATAGGGAATATGGTTCTTTTGCAGATAAGTATGGTGTTTCTGGTTATAAAAACAGTCAACGTACACTGATGGTGAAAATGGATATTAATTATGGTTTGATGGGCTCGAAAAGTGCAACGGGTGATAGAATTAAAGCTAAGTATAATACATTTACACGCAAAGTTGCACCTGACTTACAACATAAACTTAAAGCTTATATTGGGTTATAAACTTAAAGCTTATATTGGGTTATAAACTTAAAGCTTATATTGGGTTATAAACTTTTTATTCATTACCAAGTATTTTTACGTTTGCGTAAATCTTGAAACACTTGGAAAGCGTTAAAGTTTTCATTGTTTTGCTTATTATAGGTTTGAATAAATGCTTGGTTTAAAGGTCTAAGGAAAGGGTTGGTTTGAAGTTCTAAAGCCATCGTTGAAGGAATAGTAGGTTGCTTTTTCATACGTGTTTGTGTGTCATCTGAAATACGTTTGATAAGAACATCATTATCCGCATCCATGTCGCGGGCAAAGCGTAGGTTAGGTAGGGTGTATTCGTGGGCACAGTATACGGATATTTTTTCATCCAAATCGGCAAGCTTTTGCAGGCTACTCCACATTTGTTCAAAGCTTCCTTCAAAAAGGCGACCACAACCCCCACCAAATAATGTGTCGCCACAAAATAATGCATCATCAATCACAAATGCAATATGCCCCAATGTATGTCCCGGTACATCAAGGGTTTGAATATTTAAGCTACCTAATTTCAGTGAGCCGTTTGCCGGAATAGGCATGGATATTCCTCGAATACGAGGTGCATCATCAGCGTTAGCGACGACTTCGCAGTCGTACATTTGGATAAGCTCCTCATTACCATCGGTGTGATCCCAGTGGTGATGGGTGTTGAGAATATGGGTAGGTTTGATGTTTAGCTTTTCACACGCTACCTTAACATCTTCTGCCACTGCAGGGTCAACTACGCAAACCACATCCGAATGATAATCTTGGATGAGAAAAATATAGTTGTCACTAAGCGCAGGAATTTGATGCACGAGAAAGTTAGTATGTTGATAAGACCACATGCCGTTAGTTTAGAGGGAGTTTGATGAATGTCACATGATGAGAATGGTTCAACCAAAGCGGTAGTTACGGCAGTGATTGCAAATGGATTGGTGACAGTGGCAAAGTTTGTCGGTTTTTCTTTTTCAGGTTCGAGTGCTCTACTCGCTGAAGCTGTGCATTCACTGGCAGATACGGCTAATCAAGCTTTGTTATATTTGGGTTTGAAACGTTCGCAACGTGTAGCTGATGTGAAGTATCATTTTGGTTATGGGCAAGAACAATATTTTTGGAACTTGGTTTCTGCAGTAACCATCTTTTTCTTGGGTTGCGTGTATACAGTTATGCATTCGCTTGAACAATTAAAGCATGGACATGAACCTGAAATGAGTTGGATTGCCTTTGGTATTATTGCCTTCGCTTTTGTAGTGGAGGGTTATTCTTTTTCGGTAGCACTCAAGGAATTCACACGCCAGCGTAAAGAAGAAAATATGGGTTTTATGCAATATGTGCGAGAAACGCGTGATCCCACAACTTTGGCTGTATTGATTGAGGATACAGTTGCTGTGCTAGGGCTTTTATTTGCATTGATCGGCATGAGTTTGGCTGTATATACAGGCTCACCATTATTTGATGTGGGTGCAGCACTTGGTATTGGTTTGCTGATGGGTTTCTTGGCATTCTTTTTAGCAGCTACGAATAAAAAATATTTACTGAATGTATCGGATGGTGAAATTAATACTGTTGCGCTCGATGCTTGGACGAAGGATGAACGTGTTCAAGATGTGCGCCATATTCATAGTATTGTATTATCACCTGAAGAAAGCGTGGTTATGGCGGAGCTTGAGCTTAGGGAAGAAGAGTTGTTTCGTGATATGACAGAAGAAGAAATTAAACAAGCCATTCGTTTTATGCAGCGCTTGGATGATGTACGCGCCTCATTGGAAGAAGCAGTGAGTAAAGAATCTGAAGAAGCCAAACATATCTATATTGAATTTGGCCTTCCTGAAGAGAAAAAAGATAGCTAATTATTTTTATTCATATTTCGTTCAATGCGGATCCATTTGCGTACATTAGCATTGTGTTCGGCAAGGGTAGAGGCAAAGGCATGCCCGCCCGTACCATCGGCGACAAAATATAAATAATCTACATCAGCAGGATAAGCCGCTGCGCGTAAACTTTCGGCACCTGGGTTACAAATCGGAGTGATGGGTAAGGTCTTGCGGGTATAAGTGTTCCACGGTGTGTCTTTGCGTAAATCTTTGCGTCTAATGTTTCCAGAGAATGTACCAGTGGTGCGATAGATACCGTAAATTACAGTGGGATCCATTTGCAGTGCCATATGCTTCTTCAATCGGTTGTGAATGGCAGCCGATACCCAAACGCGCTCTTTAGGCAGGGCAGTCTCTTTTTCGACAATGGATGCCATGATGCGATTGCGTTTAATTTGTTCGCTGCTCCAATTCAGTTCTTGAGCTAATGTAGCTTCCACTTTTTCACGCGCATCATACATTTGTTGTAAAACTTTCGTGGGGCTGATGGGTTTGGTATATTGATAGGTTTCAGGTAAAAACAAACCTTCATATTCTGTATCATCTACAACCCTATTTAATGCTTCTTGCCAGTCGCTTAAGGGCGTATTGGTTTTTTGACTGAGCAAAAACAGCATTTCATCGGTGCGCAAACCTTCTGGGATAGTCACCCTAAATTGTAGAACATCACCTTTGGTCAGCACGTTTAATACATCAAGCATATTGAGCTGACCTTCAAAGTGGTACAACCCAGGTTTGAGTTTGGATGCTTCGCCTGAAAAGCGTGTGAGCCAAGCAAAGGTGAATGCTGAGGATATGATATTTTCTTTTTCTAGGATGCGGGCAATAGTTTTGCTGGATGCGCCAGAAGGAATACTTATATCTTGGCTACCCACATCATATTGATTGTGAACGGATGACCAGATTACAAATGAACCAATGGCAGCGCTAAGAAACACAACAAGCAAAAGCATTACTTTTTTACTCATAGTTGCACACCATCTTGTTTCTCTAAGCATTGCTGTAGCTTTTGAATAGCTGAATGGTTTGTATCTAAGGGTTGATTATCAATATGACTAATCACTTGAACAAATGAACCAGCATTGAGCAATACAGCAGCTTCTGTGTTTATCAATATGCTTGTTGGGCATGATGCTGCAGTCATGACACCCTTATCCATGAAGAACTGGCGTATCGTGCCTTGTAGTACACCATCACCATTGGGTGTTAGCCACTTTCCATCGATAAATAGAGCGATGTTGGCGGTGAGACCACTGATGATAGATCCACCCTTGCAGATTAAAGGACTATCCGTATCCCATTGCTGCATAGCGCGAAATGTGAGGGCATAATCAGATGTAAATTTGGCAGGTTTGGGTATGAAGGGGAAAGGGTATTCCACAGTCTTTAAAAGCACGTCCGCTTTCTTCTGAAAGGGCAAAGCTTGGATATAAACTTCGGGTGTGGCTGTTGCGTTTAGCCCCCACGAAGCGGCACCACCTGTGATACTTAATCGAACCAAACAATCATTGGCGATGCTTTGCGCTGCATCAAGACAATGTTGGCGAACTCTATTCTGCTCTGAATCATCGAGCGTGATGCCAAAGCTTTGCAAAGCAAGCTGTAAACGTTGCCAGTGTTTATCCCATAAAAAGATAGAGCTATCGATGACTCGAAAGGTCTCAAAGCAGCTTTCAGCATAGCTTATGCCACGGTCGAGTTGTTCGATGATTTGAATGTTTATCGCAGCAGACATGGGCATAGCTTACACAGATTCTACACATCACGCACCAACACCGATACACTTGCCGCATGAAGATTAAACTTTTGCAAAGCACGCCGCGTGTAGGCGATATTTTAGGCAATACAAGATTGGTGTATCAAGCCATGCAGGCGGTGAGTGGCTCGGATGTGGATATGTTGGTTTGCCCTGAGTTGGTACTCACAGGCTACCCACCTGAAGACCTGTTATTGCGCCCTGCATTTATTGAAGAAGTAGATGAGGCTATTGGTGCATTGGTACAAAGTAGTGGTGAGGCAGTTGTCATCTTTGGGGCACCGCGAAGTGAAGGAAGTGAGCTGTTTAACAGCGTGTTTATGGCGCAACATGGTCGTCTATTGGGTATTTATGATAAACAAGAACTTCCCAATTATGGCGTATTTGATGAACAGCGTTACTTTAGCAAAGGTGCAGGTCATGCCGTGTTTACACTCAAAGGCTTTAAAGTGGGCATTGGCGTGTGTGAAGATTTATGGAGTGATGAGCTTGCTGCCAGCCAAGAGGACTTTGCTTGTGATGTTTGGTTAAACCTTAATGCATCACCCTTTCATATGAATAAACAGTATGAACGTGAAGATTTAACGGTAAAACGTGCCAAACAATTTGGTTGCCCCATGGTGTATGTGAACCCAGTAGGCGGGCAAGACGAAGTGGTGTTTGATGGCGGCTCGCATGTAGTCGATAAAACAGGGCAGGTAGTATTGCGGATGCCCTTGTTTGAAGATGCAGAAGTTGTTGTAGATTTTGAGGCGTTGGATGAGCAGGAAGTTACGGCTGTCCCTGAAACCATTGAACAAATTCATCAAGCCTTGGTATTGGGTACCAAAGATTATGTGCTGCGTAATGGTAGCAAACAAGTTGTGATTGGTTTGTCGGGTGGTATTGATTCAGCACTGACCGCAGCCATTGCTGTAGAAGCTTTGGGTAAAGAGAATGTGTTGGGGGTGTTGCTACCATCTTCCTTTTCCAGTGAACATTCGATAAAAGATGCGCAAGATTTGGTGGATAACCTTGGCATTGAAAGCATTACGCTGCCGATTGCTGAAAGTGTTACTGCGATTGAACATACTTTAGCGGATACATTTAAAGCTTGGGGTAAAACAGAACCTGATGTGACTGAAGAAAACATCCAAGCCAGAGCGCGCGGTGTATTACTGATGGCGATTTCCAATAAAACAGGACGCATGCTGCTGACCACGGGTAACAAATCTGAAATGGCAGTGGGTTATGCTACATTGTATGGTGATATGGCAGGAGGTTTTGCTGTGCTCAAAGATGTGTATAAAATGCAGGTGTTTGAGCTTTGTCGCCACTTGAATAAAGACAAAGAAGTCATTCCACAAAATACCATTGATAAACCACCATCTGCGGAACTTAGACCTGATCAAAAAGACTCAGATTCTTTACCTGATTATGCGATTTTGGATGGTATTCTTAAAGCCAGCATTGAAGAGCGTTTAAGTGTAAAAGAGATTGCAGGGTTTGGTTATGATAAGGCAGAAGTGCAGCGTATTGTGCGTATGCTGCATTTGGCTGAATACAAACGCAGGCAAGCACCTCCAGGTGTGAAAATCACGCAACGGGCGTTTGGACGCGATAGGCGTTATCCGATTACACATCGTTTTCAAGATATTTAAGTTGTTTTAATACGTCACATAAAAAAGGGCTCTGTATGTTCAATATATACAGAGCCCTTTTTTTTCATTGAAGATCAGTGTTAAGACACGCCAATACCTTCACGCCAAGCCAACATCAGACGAAACTCTTCATTGGTCAGTTCGACTTCTAGATCTTGTTTGATTTCAGAAAGCGAAGCGTAGGGATCAGCATCACGCAGCTCTTCCATGGCTTGTTTGAAACGCTCTTCACCAATAATGTCTTTAACCTCTACATAATTGGCAGCACGAACCAAGGCAATAAAATGATTAAGAATTGTTTTGGTACTCATGCCTTGTTCAGCAGCAATTTCATCCAGTGATTTTCCAGCCTTATATAAATTCCATGTATAAGTTTGGGTATCTGTTGCTGAAGGCCCTTTGGTGAGTAGTGCAGGTTTGTCATTGGCTGATTTTTTCGAAGATTTTTTGGATACATGTGACCGAATCACTTCGGCAAAAGCATCACCATAAGCTTCAATTTTGTGTTTACCCATGCCGCTGACACGTTCAAATGGACTTTCGACATCATCAATCTTTCCTAATTGAGCCATTTCGGTAAGCGTTACATCACTCAACAATGCATGGGGTGCAATATCCTCTTTTTCGGCCAAGTCATAGCGCAGTTCAACCAGCTTTTTAAAGAGTGTATTGTCTTTAACTGTTGAAAAACGTTTAAGTTTTCGTTTGATGCCGGGTTGGTATTTGGACAAAGTAATTTCTGCATTTGCCTTGGTCAGTTCAGGCGTTTTATCTGTGGGTTTTAGAGCTGCACGGCGAGAAATATCTTGGTTGTAATAACCTTGATGAACAAGTTGGCGAACGATTGCCGTCCATTCATCAGCATTGATATCTTTACCTGAACCATGCGTTTTCAATTCATCATATTTTTTCTCTAAAATACGTTTACTTTTTGAGCCACGAAGAAAATCAACAATAAAACCAACAGCGTGATCGCCGTTGAGTTCCGCAATGGCTTTAGCAACAATTTTAGCCTGTTTCGAGCCATCGTATTTTTCAGGAGGATCTAAGCAAACATCGCAGTTGCCACAATCGTCATGCATATATTCATTGAAATACCCCAATAATACTTTGCGTCGGCAAGTGAGTGATTCAGCTAATGAAATCATACTGTTCAGCTTATGCACTTCAACACGACGCTGCTCTGGGTTTTCTACATTTTCAATCAAACGACGTACCAAGTTTACATCGCCAGAACCATATAAAAGCATAGCTTCAGATTCCATACCATCACGCCCAGCACGACCTGTTTCTTGATAATAGGATTCCATAGACTTCGGCAAATCATGGTGAATAACAAACCTAACATTGGGTTTATCCACACCCATACCAAAGGCGATGGTTGCCACAATTACTTTCACGCGGTCGCGCAAAAAATCATCTTGGACTTTTTCACGTGTTCGCCCTGGCATACCCGCATGATAAGCTGAGGCACGAATGCCATGGCGTTGTAAGTTTACTGCCATTTCTTCCACGCGTTTACGCGATAAACAGTAAATAATACCAGAGCAATCTTTCCAGTCTTCCAAGAATTGAAGGACTTGGGTTAAGGGTTGACGTTTTTCAGCGATTAAATAACGAATATTTGGGCGGTCAAAGCTGGATACATAACGTTTGGCGCGTTTCATGCCCAAGCGTTTTACAATGTCATCACGTGTATGAATATCAGCAGTTGCTGTTAGTGCAACCATGGGAACATCTGGAAAGGATTCGCGAAGTTCACCTAAACGTACATATTCTGGACGGAAATCATGACCCCATTGGGATACACAATGCGCTTCATCAACAGCAAACAGTGCAACCTTTACTTTTGCAAGGCGAGTTTGAAACGTTTTGGTAAGCAGGCGTTCAGGTGCAACATACAATAAATCCAACTGACCATTTTCAAATTTTTCCATCACTTCTTTGGCTTCAGCAGCTTTAAGCGATGAGTTGTAATATGCCGCTTTCACACCGCAACGGGTGAGGGCGTCCACTTGGTCTTTCATCAAAGATATGAGCGGCGAAATTACAATGCCTGTTCCTTCGCGCATGATAGATGGGATTTGGTAGCATAAAGATTTACCACCACCGGTGGGCATCAATACAAATGCATCTTTACCATCCAAGATAGAACAGATGACTTCCTCTTGCGGAGGACGAAATTCATCGTAGCCAAATATGTCTTTTAATACTTCTCTTGCTTGTTGTTTTACTTTTTTAGTTGCCATTTAGTTATTTCAACATGGATAGAGAAATGGTGCAAGCTATTTTTTTCATGCCGATTAAATGCTTTTACAAACCACCTGGTTTCGTCCCTGTTGCTTAGCCTGATACAAAGCTTTATCTGCTGTGTGGATGTAGTCCCTTGGTTGGTGTTTAAGCATGGGTATTGTGGTGACAATGCCTAGACTGATTGTTACAAAATCAGAAATCTCAGAGTCTTGATGTTCTAAATTTAGAGTTGCTATGTGGTTACGTAAAGTTTCAGCCACTTTTGTTGCCCCTTTAGCATCGGTGCTGGGTAAAATGACAACAAACTCTTCGCCTCCGTAACGAGCAAGCATATCTGTTGGACGTTTGAGGTTCTTTTGCAACGATTGAGCGACTTCTTTGAGGCAATCATCACCTGCCAAGTGACCATAAAAGTCATTGTATTTTTTGAAGTAATCTACATCAATAAATATGAGTGATAATGCTGAAGTATCTC
>JALUNK010000037.1 GCA_027055255.1 Ghiorsea sp. | reverse complement strand
GTGTTCATTGCTTTGAAAATGAAATAGCATCACTGCATATGAGAATTGATATTGTAAATATAAAGCCGATTAAGGTCGCAGCATTAGAGCATTTGGATGACCCTGAAACACTGGAGCAATCCATTGAAGTGTTTAGAAATTGGCGTAAAGAAAGCGGCTGCTCTCCCATTTCAACGAAGCGAACCTTTGGTGTGGCGCATAGCCGCCCAGAAGCAAAGCCCGCACAACCCTTTCGCTTTGATATTTGTGGGGAAGTTGATGTGGGTGTTGCTGAAAATTTGTATGGCGTGGTGAATAAGGACATTGAAGGTGGTCGTTATGCAAGGTTGCGGCATAAGGGCTCACACGATGGTTTACAGCAAAGGGTCAATGTGCTTTACCGCACATGGTTGCCCAATAGCGATGAACTGCAACGCGATGCGCCGCTCTTCTTTGAATATGTAAACCTGACACCTGATGCTTTAGAGAGCGAATTTATCACGGATATTTATTTTCCTTTAAAGCCATCGAGAGAATAGTTTTTCAACCATGCTCAAGCTGGTATGGCATTAACAGAAGAGTTGTTTAGATGTTGATAAATTGTTTGCGAACTTTAGTCACTTTGGTGAGATAGTTTCGCGTTTCTGCATGAGGATGATTTTCTTTCAACATTCTAAACACTTCAGCTGTAGATAAGCTGTTAATTTTTTCAATGGCTTTGGTGGGTGATGTTGTGCCACTAAAAGTTTTGAACACATTACCCGCACCGCCATTGTAGGAAGAAATGGTGGCATATTCGCGTTTGACAGGGTCGGTAATCTTTTTCAGGTAGCGTGAACTTACGATATGCAAATATGCCGTACCCATTTCGATATTTTTGCTGCTTTGAAATAAATATTCTTTGGTGGGTGGTGTTTTGTTGCCGCGAACAAGCTCAGATGCATCTACACCTGCTGTGCGCGGTACGATTTGCATCAAGCCGTAGGCAGGCACATGACTGACAGCGAAAGGATTAAACGCACTTTCTGTTTTGATAATGGCGTAAATCAGGCTTTTACTAACGTTGAATTTGGTAGCATATTTTTCCACATCAGTTTTGTAATTCTTGGCTTGACGGTTTTGATAGCCGCTAACCATTTTAATTTGAACATAATGGACTTGTTCTGTTCCATTTTTGGTTTTAACTGTTCTGACTTGAGCTTTGTTTTGAACAAGATATTGCGCATAAGGTTTGGCAATACTTGGTTTATCAATGATGCGTTTCTTTTGGTCAACAATCAAGCCATGAAGGTATGGTTTGCCTGTTAATTTGACAGCTTGAGCTGTATAAAGCTCAACTGCTCTTGGGTCATCGGGCGTGAGCAGGGTTGTGAAAATAGCATTCTCTAAGCTTTGTTGGCTGTGGGTTTGGTCTAATGTTTCAATGGTAATCAGCCCAACATCAAATTGAACAATGGCGCGGCTTTTGTAGTTGTCTGTATATTTCACATAATCGGTGTTGGTGGGTGTTTTAACTTCTTCTTCTCCCCATGTGGCTTCGACTTCACCACGGAAAACCGCCAATAAATGTTTGTATTGTTTTTGCGCTGCTTTTAAATCTGCAAGAACCTGTGTTGGGTCTTGGGCATAACCTTGAACATGGTTATTCGCCATGTCTTTAAGTGCTGCTTTGGGGTCTTTTGCATTGATGAGAGTGTCGATATCGTGAGCTGTGCAGCTTACGAACATCAGCGAAAATAGGGCAATAAAGGTAGTCGAGCGTTTATAATTCATGTCATAAGGTTAATGATTCAAAGAGGTTAAGACAATAAAGATATGTATAAGTGGGTGTTGTAAATAAAAAAAGCCCTCAGATGGAGGGCTTAAGATTTATTAAGATACTGCTATGTCTGTGAAGGAGTTAAACGACATCAACCTTGAGGGCTTGTCTCATGCGTTTGTTCATTGCTCTTTTGAGCCTTCTTTTTTCATGTGTATGGAAGCTGTGTGCTTCTTTCCATTGAGTTGTGATAAGCGTTCTTTCTTTTGCAGTCGTACGTTGATGTCTTCCTAGCATGAATGTTCTCCTTGTCTTAAAGTGTGCTCCACGAGCGACTTTGTTTATACCATGATTTGAATATTTTTGCAAGAATTATTTCATTTTTATGATGTATAACAATGACTTATAAATATATTAGTTGGAAGGTGTATATGCACGAATATCCAGAGAAAACATGCAGCATAGATCGGTTGGTGCGCCATCCAAAGTTGGTGCAAGCTGCTCTTTCAGGGCAAAAGACACAGCAACGTAGGGATGGTGTGTATGCTTATCCAGGTGAGACATTTGAACTGGATGGTATCACTTTTGAGGTGACGGATTTAAGGCAAGAAAGACTGGGTGATATGAATGATGAAAGCGCCCAAGCAGAGGGTTATCCATCTTTGGATATGTATAAAAATCTTATCTTGAATATGCATAAAGGTATGAGCTGGCAAGATGATGCGCCTGTTTGGGTGCATTGTTTTCAACGTAAAGTATGATGTGCTTCATATGAAAAAAGAGCTGGCTGCTTGGATAACCCAACAAAAGAAGGCAAAAACAACCTTGGTGGTTGGCATTGCAGGGGCGCAAGGCACAGGGAAATCAACGCTGGCTCAAGCTTTAAAGATTTTGTTAAGTGATAATTATTCGGTTGCATTGCTTTCACTGGATGATTTATACCTTTCTCAAAATCAACGCACAAAACTGGCGCAAGATATTCATCCATTGTTTGAAACTAGAGGCGTGCCAAGCACTCATGATGTGGATTTAGGTATACAAATCTTACAGCAGCTCCATGGCGAGCATGGTGAAGTACTTTTGCCGCGTTTTGATAAACAAGCAGATAACCCCAAAGCCAAAGCCCAGTGGCAGCGTTGTAAAACACCTGTTGATATTGTGTTGTTTGAGGGGTGGTGTTTGGGGCTTGAGCCGCAAAGCAGTGATGAGCTTATCCATCCCATCAATGCACTTGAAGCTGAAGAAGATAAAGCGGGTGTGTGGCGTAAGCAGGTGAATGATGCTTTAGCAAATGAGTATCAAACATTGTTTCAAGCGGTGGATAAGCTGATTTATCTTAAAGCGCCAAGCATGGCATCGGTGTTTTCATGGCGGAAACAGCAAGAACAAGAGACTTTTGCACATCAGCCTGCTTCAGCTATGGATGATGATGCCTTACATCGATTCTTGGCGCATTATGAGCGTTTAACGCGGCATGGTTTAGCAACGATGCCGCAAACTGCTGATGTGGTGCTCACATTAGATGAGCAACATCAATGCGTAGATAGCTTTTATCGAAATTAGCTGCGTTTGCTGATTTCGATAAGGTGATAGCCAAACTTGGTTTTGACCGGGCCATGCACTTCATTCAATGCAGCAGAAAAGACCACATCATTAAATTCTTTGACCATGGCGCGTTCTCTGAATGTGCCTAAGTCGCCACCTTTAGCTGAAGAAGGGCAGGTGGAATGCTTGGCAGCAACTTCTGCAAAGTCTGCACCTGTTTCAATAGCTTCTTTAAGATTTTGGCATTCTGCTTCATCGGCAACCAAGATATGACGGGCAGCAGCCATCTTTCGTTTTTTGTTAAATCCAAACATAAATACCTCAGCAGCGAGTTTCTTTTCCGCTATACCAGCGTTTAAAATGATACTTCAATCCTCATTTACAAGATGTAAACTGCGGTTTCACTCGTCATTTTCGCCTTGGCTCGCAGCAAAATAAACGGTGTGCAGAAGTATTTTAAAGTTTTACAAAAAAAGCCTTGCTTGAAGGTTGTCCAAGCAAGGCTTT
>JALUNK010000036.1 GCA_027055255.1 Ghiorsea sp. | reverse complement strand
GTTGATATACTTGTAGAAGATGGTGAAGGGGAGGAAGCGGTATATAATTATATAAGGAAAGAAAATCATGCTCGAAATGGTTTCCAAGCATTCCGTAAAGCGAAAAGACATTGCAACCCAGTCACATATGACGAATTGGAAAAAATAACAAATATTTGGGTGGATGCAGCATTGCAACTAACAGACCGTGATTTACGCATGATGGAACGATTAGTTAAGCGTCAGTCTGCAAAGCATTAATTAAACCATAAATAAGGAATACTTCCCTTTGCTTATGCACTACGTTGTTGGATGTAGTGCATAAGTTCCTGACTGGTTGTTTGTATCACACCTCTTAGTGTCTCAATGTTTGCATACAAGGTTTTCATATCAGTATTTTCAGCTATGGCTTCAATATCATCACATTTTTTTTGGATAGCCATGGCGCCAACCATGCTTGCCGAGCCTTTAAGGGTGTGTATAATGTTCATATAACCTGTTTTATCCTGTTGTTCAGTGGCGAAAGTTAGTGCTAATATTTTTTCATCTGTGGCAGCAATAAATTTTTCAATCAAACCCTCTACAAACTTTTCCTTTTTGGTCATACCGCTCAGTTTATCAAGCTGAGTCGTATCAATATTTTGCCAAGTATCTTGTTGGGGCAAACGTTGAATGGGTATAATATTAGCTGGCGTTGTTTTGTCTTTGGATGGTATCAATTTATCAATCACTTGTGCCAGTTTTTGATGCTCAATGGGTTTGGTGAGGTAAGCATCTGCGCCAGCATTTAGGCACTCTTCAATGTTGCCTGAAAGCGCATCAGCTGAAAGAATGACCATGGGTAAATGCTCCCCAACTTCTAAAAAACGATAAGCTTTAATTACGTCCAACCCAGACATATGAGGCATATTTACATCCAACAGGGCTAAATCAAAAGTATGGCTTTCTTGCTCTAAAACATCGAGAGCTTGTTCGCCATCATCCACCATGGTGACGTGATGATTCATGCGCTGTAAAAATTCACGAATCACAATTTGATTCACCTCATTATCTTCCGCAACAAGAATATTTAGCCCAAGATGCTGCTCTTGCTTTTGTTGCTTAGCGATGGATGGAATATTTTGATGCAAAGATTTACCCACACAAATTTCATGTATGGCATTAAAGAGCAACGATTCATTAAGTGGATAGCAAAGCACTTCAGCAAAGCCTTGTTCAATGAAAATTTCGGCAGATATTTTATCAAAGCATTCACCAGCCAAGATAAAAGCAACTTGATCTAAGCCTTGCTTTTTACGCGCCCGCACCATGAATTCTTCAGCAGGCATGCCGAGCATATCTTGATCCACGATAGCGATATGGAAAGGTGTTTGCACAGCATGGGAGCTTGATAGAAGCGTCAACACATCGAGTACATTATCACATGTTTGCACATCCTGACCCCAGCGTTGTATGGGAGATAAGAATTGCTCTATTTTATCTTGAGGCAGCAAGGTAAGAATCCGTGCATCGGCAAAATCTATTCGCTTAGCAATGCTTTCTTTAGAGCAAGATTCAGGGCATTCAAAAGGAAGGGTGAACCAGAATTCTGAACCTTTGCCTTTTTGGCTAGTCAGCCCAATGTCACCGCCCATGAGCTCAACCAATTCCTTGGAAATCGTTGTGCCAAGCCCAGTGCCACCGTATTGGCGTGTAGTAGAAACATCAGCTTGGGTAAAGCTATCAAATATTTTGCTCTGCGCTTCTTCTGAAAGCCCAATGCCCGTATCGATGACACGAAAACGCAGCCATGTTTTTGGGGGTGTTGATTTGTCCAAGCGCTCTACAAGCACTTTAATGCTACCTTTTTCAGTGAACTTTAGAGCATTGCCGATAAAATTAATGAGTATTTGTCGAATATGCAGCTCATCACCGCACAGTTGGAATTTCACATTCGCATCGACATGGGAAGTGAGTGAAAGCTTTTTCTTGGCAGCTTGTGGCATAAAAGTTTGTAATGTTGAACTAATAAGCATATGTAAATCAAAGGGTTTAATTTCTATGGTTTGTTTGCCCGCTTCAATCTTGGAAATATCCAATATATCCTCAATCACCGCCAGAAGCGTATGCCCTGAAGATTGGATTAAATTGGCATAACCTTGCTGCTGTTTATCAAGCTTGGTCATGGTGAGTAGTTCACTCGCACCAATAATACCATTGAGAGGGGTGCGTAATTCATGGCTCATATTGGCAAGAAATTGGGATTTGGCTTGGTTAGCTTCTTCAGCAGTTTTAATTGCTTTGTGTAGCTTGGCAATTAAGACAGACATATATGCTGGAACAACTGTGATAAGGCACAATAAACCAATGCCAAGGTATGAGTGTTTTTCCCAAAAAGGGGAGATATACAAAATTATTAAAAAAGCAGTAAATGAAAGGATTGTTGCAAAGATTAGATAACTAATACCAAACCTAAAGCCATTACCAACTATTATCCATAGGTAAATTGCAATAAAAACTTCACCGGAAGAATTCTCAAGTAGTAAGATGCTAATAGTAGGTATGACAATATCTGTAAATATAATCAATGACCTTCTAAGTATGCTTGCTTTAGGGTTAAGAATTATCCAAGTATAGTAAAATAAAGATAAAGTAAAGTAAGAAGAAACAAGCATAAATGATTCGGAATTACCAAAAAAACAAAGGTAAACCGACACAAATAGAACTAAGAAAACACGCACTGTAGCCTGATCGCGATCAAGAGATTTATTGTTCTTTATAAGAAAAAAAAATCTTTCTTTATAGCTGTTATTGCGTAAGGTCATTCCGCAATCATAACATGAGAATGATAATAACTTCCATGGTCAATATGCCCTGTGTGATATGCTGCAGATAGGAAATCAAGGCTTATTGGTTGTTGATTCAAAGCATAAAAAGTATCAATAAGACTTGGGGTAAACATAATTTTTTTACACAGCAAGCTTGTTGCCAAGTTAGGGGATCCTTAGAACATCCCTAACTGCAATTTAGCCTCGTCTGACATCATGGATCTATCCCAAGGTGGCTCAAATACGAGGTCAACATGCACATCGGTAACATTTTCAACATCCAGTGTTTTTGCGCGTACATCATCAACAATAAATGGACCCATGCCACAGCCTGGTGCGGTTAAAGTCATCGTAATATCAACATTGTTGCCGCCCTCATCGGTGTCTACAACATGTACATCATAAACCAAGCCTAGGTTTACAATATCAACGGGAATTTCAGGGTCATACACTGTTCTTAGTGCATCCCAAACAGCAGATTCATCCACTGGGCCTTGGGCTGTTTTTGGTTCTTCAACAGTCTCTTCTTTTTTTTCATCACCCAAGCCCAAACCATCGGCATCTTTACCTTCAACACGGGCTAAGTTGCCATTGACGCTGACGGTATAGGTTCCACCAAGTTCTTGGGTTATCGCAACTTGTGCACCTTCGGGGATAATCACGGGCGTACCCAATGGAATCAAAATCGCATCAATATCGCGGGTGGTGGTAATCATTTGTCCTGTGCTCATATCCTACCTATGCTAACCTGTTATTATTTTGTCATTCCCGCGAAGGCGGGAATCCAACTTTGATGTAAACGTGAATAGATTCCCGCCTTCGCGGGAATGACATAAGTGTTTTTTAAAACAACCAACCCTTGATGGTTCATCTTATTCTGTCCTCGCTGGTTGACCAGCATCTTCAATTGCAGATTTGACTGTGTGCCAACATAAAGTGGCGCATTTGATGCGGGAGGGAAATTCTTTAACCCCTGCAAGTACAGCAAGTTTGCCCAATACATCTTCATC
>JALUNK010000035.1 GCA_027055255.1 Ghiorsea sp. | reverse complement strand
TTTGAGCGAATACGAGAAGAGTTAAGCCTAGGAAAAACACCACTTGCAGCCATTGATAGTGGTTATGACAAAGCCTTCTCTACCATTATGGATGCCAACATCACTACATTGATTGCAGCCATTGTGTTGTTTCAGTTTGGTTCAGGTCCTATCAAAGGTTTTGCTGTTACATTAAGCGTTGGTATTTTGGCTTCGATGTTTACAGCTATTGTGGTTACACGTGCGATTACATATTTATCATATCGCAACGAGAAAAAGCTTAAAACATTGAGTATTTAAGGGGTTATTATGCAACTTATTCGTCCAGACATTAATATTGACTTCTTAGGGAAACGTAAAATTGCGCTTACTTTTTCTGCGATTATGTTACTTATTTCTTTAGCCTTGATTGGCATTAAAGGCTTGAACTTAGGCATTGATTTTACAGGTGGAACACTGGTTGAAGTACGCTTTGAAAAAGCTATACCAGCAGCTGATATTCGCAATGCCATATCACCAGCAGGTTATGAAAAAGCCGTCATTCAAGAATTTGGCTCGCCTGAAGAGATTTTGATTCGCGTGCAAAATCAAGAGGGTGTAGAGGCATCCGCTATCAGTACAGCAATTCTTGATGCACTCAGCGACACATTTGGTGCAGACCAAGTGGAGATGCGCAGGGTTGAATTTGTAGGCCCTCAAGTGGGCGAAGAGCTTAAATCTTCAGGCATGTGGGCTGTGATTTACACCCTTGGCGGTATTCTTTTGTATGTCATGTTCCGCTTTAAACTCCGCTTTGCTTTGGGTGCAGATGCGGCATTGCTGCATGATATTATTATTGTGGTGGGTGTATTCTCATTGCTGCAATTGGAATTTTCATTATCTGTGGTTGCAGCCCTGCTCACGGTATTGGGTTATTCGCTGAATGATACCATTGTGGTGTTTGACCGTATCCGTGAAAACTTTGTGGAAAACAAAAAAAACAAACATCCCAAGGATGAAGTTGAAGTATGTAATGCATCCATCAATCAAACGTTATCACGCACTTTGATGACCTCAATCACCACTTTACTTGTTGTGTTCTCCTTGTATTTCTTTGGTGGTGAAGTGATTCATAATTTTGCATTCGCCTTATTGGTTGGTATTGCTGTGGGTACATATTCATCCATCTTTATTGCTTCACCCATCATGCTTTCACTTGAAGGTAAGTTTGAAATGTCTGAGGAAGAGCTTAAAGAACTGGAAGCTCGCCCTTAATCATGCTTGGAACAGCCATGCAAGGCGACATCACTCCGGACTTGGAAAGCGGACAGCGATTATTTCACCAATATGGGGATGATTTTTTCCAGCTGGGTAAAGATAAAGTCGAATCAAGTTTGGTTTTTCATCAAGGTATCATTACTGCCCCTTGGATAGAGGGTAATATTTCCAGCTTACAGGTTAGCGACTTAACTTGGCTTGAAAAGAATACGCCTGAAGTGCTGGTGATTGGTACGGGCAGACGCACGGCATTCCCATCACATGATGTTATGGATTATTTAGCATCCTTGCATGTAGGTTATGAATGTATGGATTCACTATCAGCGGCACGAACATTTAATATTTTAGTCGGTGAAGGACGTAGCATAGCTGCAGCTATGCTTTTGCCTAAGGTGCGCTAACTATGGCAATGTATGAACTCATGATAGAAACTCATTTCTCGGCTGCACATCAATTGCGCGGATATGCGGGTGATTGCGCAAGGCTGCATGGTCATAACTGGCATGTTCGTTTGTACGTCGAATGTAGCGAGCTTGACGAGCTTGGCATGGGCATAGACTATAAAATCATGAAAACTGAGCTTAAAGCAGCTTTAGAGCCTTGGGATCACTATAATCTAAATGATGTTGCTCCCTTTGACGAAATCAACCCAACCAGTGAAAATGTTGCCTCTGAGCTGTATAAAACGATGGCGCAACGACTTGAGAATGAACGTTTAACCGTTTCTCGTGTTGAAATCTCTGAAACTTGCACTGCTAAGGTCACATATTGGCCATCATAAAATACATACTTCCTGCTATATTGTTGCTCGCAGGATGTGATGATGGCATCCAAGCCGTTAAAGTCGATAAGCCACACACGCAAAAACCCTATACACAAAATGCCATTGATGCCGCAGGTGTCGCTGAAGGCGATGAACAAGTTTCACCCAATGGCAGACCTGCTTACTAACCAACCCATCATATTGTCATGTTTGAGTGATAATTCTGTGATATCTATGCCGTATTCTATCGCCATATCTCAGGGTCTGTTAACACGTGTTTGATTTTGTCGCTGCTGTTCCAAAAGAGGCTAATCAAGGCGCGAGGTGTGAGATTTGGTGGCTCCAAATAAATACCGAGCAACGCCGAGTGGTCTCATTTGGAGCGCAGCCCTCAGGGATTGACCATTATTTCGTCCTGCTGTGTTATCGTAAGCTTATGTGCAACAAGCACATTTCGCTTGCAAAGCCTTGCAGGAAGGAAAAAACGATCGAATCGACGGCGTCAAACACGTGTTAACAGACCCTAATAAGGACGGTGAATAAATATGAATAAACTACAAAAATATACCATTGCATTGGCAAGTGCAGCTGCTGTTTTATTAACAGTGCCTATGCTGACCAATGCCAAAGATAAAATGGCATCCAATGATGGCATGATGAAACATGAAAGCAGCACAATGGACACTGAAAAGACTATCTTTGCTGGTGGCTGCTTTTGGTGTATGGAAAAGCCATTTGAGAAGCTTGATGGTGTATTGTCCGTTGTTTCTGGCTATTCTACAGGTAAAACCAACAACCCAACCTATAGAACTTATAACCGTGATGGGCATTTGGAAGTTGTAGAAATCACGTATAATCCTAAGAAAGTAAGCTATGAAAAGCTTTTGGATGTGTTTTGGCATCAAATTAATCCTACTGATGCAGGTGGTCAGTTTGTGGATAGGGGTTATGCATACTCCACGGGCATCTTTTATTTGAATGAAAATCAACGCAAACTTGCAGAAGCTTCCAAAACCAAGTTGGCTGCAAGCAAGGTGTTTGATAAACCGATTATAACCCCCATCAAACCTGCAGCCCCATTTTATGCTGCAGAAGATTACCACCAAGATTATTACAAAAAGAATCCTGTACGTTATTGGTATTACCGCAAAGGTTCGGGGCGCGATCAATATTTGGATAAAATCTGGGGCGAAGATAGAGGAGAACATAAAAACATGAGCAATCTCAAAGAAAAATTAACACCACTTCAATATAAAGTAACCCAAGAAGAGGGCACTGAGCCACCTTTTGACAACGCATATTGGGACTATAAAGAGGCGGGTATTTATGTGGACATCGTATCAGGTGAAGCATTGTTTAGCTCTGTAGATAAATTCAAGTCAGGTACGGGCTGGCCTAGCTTTGATCGCCCTTTGGTAAAAGACAATATCATAGAAAAAGTAGATAAGCGCCTATTCTCAACACGTACTGAAGTTCGCAGTAAAGATTCTCACCTTGGTCATGTGTTTAATGATGGACCAAAAGAAACTACTGGGCTTAGATATTGCATCAACTCTGCATCACTACGCTTTATTCCAGTAACAAAGCTTGAAGAAGAAGGTTATGGACAGTTTATAGCATCATTTAAATAAACCGTTCCTCACAATTGAAGCAATAGACAACGCTGGGGCTTTAAACCTCAGCGTTTTTTCGTTTATAGGCTTGGACTTATAAAGCTCACTGGTGTCCCATCCTTCATGATGGTTTACATGTGTTTATCCCATACAAATACATGACCAAAAAAGATGCTATTTGTTATTTTATCACCGTTATAAACATG
>JALUNK010000034.1 GCA_027055255.1 Ghiorsea sp. | reverse complement strand
CCATCTAAAAAATTAAAAGCATTGGTAATCCCAATCATCCACATCGCGGTGACGATATATTCTAAGCCGTGCCCCCACCAAGTATGAGGTGCAAAGTGAATGACAACATCACAATAAATAAGTACAATAACAGCTATAAACTGACCAACCAACTTGATACTTGCTGACAATGCTTTGAGGTCATCCCAAAATGATAAAGCCCCCACAATCAATGCTGAAATGACAACACCCTTAAAGGCTAATGAGTAATCAAAGTTGAACAATAAGGTTGCATTCACGGCAAGGATGACAGCAAGCCCACCAATGCGGGGTGTGGGTTTGATATGAACACGTCGTACGTCGGGATAATCAAGAGCATCAATATGTTTGGCAAAACGAATGACCAAAGGCAAAAGGGCGTAAGTTAACAACAGGCTAGCAAAAAATAAAAATAGGCTGTGCGTAAGCAGGCCTTGAACTTGCCAAGGCACAACGAGAAAGACACCGAGAAAGAAGGCTGCCCAACGCAGAATACGTAGGTCTAAGATTTGAAACATGTTTGTATACCTTGTTGTATCAATTCAAACTCGTGATTTGTCATATCCGCCAATAATGGGATTGAAATGCAATGTTGCCAAGCTTCATAAGCTTGTGGGCATGCTGTTGCAGCATTGGCATGATGCAACACCTGTTGCACAGGTTGGCTCGCACCAATATCTAAATCATGGAACTGTTGAATGATTGCATGTGCTTTGTGTTTACTACGAACAATATAGCGAAAATCATTACCTACACTGTTTGTATCACTTTTGAGGGGTGTTGCTTCTAAGCTTGTGAACACAGCATCGTATGCATTTGCCCATGTTTGGCGTTGTTGTTGCTCTTGTTTTGCATGTGATATACGCACGGATGCCAATGTGGCATGAATATTGGATAATTGATGATGCCCAACATAGTCGGTTGCTAAAGGAGTATGATCTGGATTTATCATTTGTGCACATGTTGAGAGTAGCTTGGCATCATTGCTGCTGATAAAACCACCATATGCGCCACCCCAAGGTTTGGTGGCATACAAAGAACCAATGCAAACATGCCCAAAACTACCCACAGGTTTATTGTGCAGCGTTGCTCCCACAGATTGGGCAATATCTTCAATGACAGGGCAATCAAATGTTTCAGCAGCTAAAGGTTCTACCATGCCAAAAGGGTGAACCAGCACCAAAACATCGAGTGTAGCAGCAACTTGTTGTGCTTGTTCTGCATTTAGGGTGAGCGAATCATTACAATCCATCACAACTGGGGTAGCACCCGCATTTTTTACTGCAAACCATAATGATGCACAAGCATAGGCGGAAATACCAACGCGAGCATGTCTTTTGCCTATGGTGAGTGCTCGAATAGCGAGCATCAATGCAGATGTTCCAGAATCAACAGCTAATGTGTGGTTCAACCCCAACTCGCGAGAAATAGTTGCTGCTAAGTCTTGGCTATTCTTTCCTGCTGCCAACTGTCCCGATTGAATAACATCCTTGGCAGCGGACACAAAATCAGTATTAAAACGTGGACGAGAATGGGGGATAAACATCAAAGGCGAATACGAATGGGCATAAATGCTTCGGCACACGACATTTTGCCTTGCACGCCGCGGAAATGAGATGTTGCCAGCGCAATTTCAACAATATTTAAGCGTACATGGGTGCGTTCAACTTGTGATGCGTGCGCCTCTAAAGCTTGGATTTTTAAGGCAAGTGTTTCGGACGTGTCCATAAAAACAGTGGGTTCAAAACTAAGTGTTGAAGGGGTTTCATATGCCAAAACATTGGGGATATAACGGGTTGCAGAGTGAGCAACTTGCGCCATTTCTCTATGGTCTTGGTGGGTATCATTTAAATGGTTGATATAGACGGTGTCAGGCTGAACGGATGCGATGGTTTCTTCTATATTTTGCATTAAATCCATGCGGGCTTCGGGTAGGCGGGTATCAATAAATGTACCCCAGTGCACTTTTTGCACGCCAAGAATCGTCGCAGCGGCTTCTTGCTCTTGTTTACGTGTTGTCCCATCGCCGCCACACTCACCAGCCGTGGCGATATAGATATGTACTTCATCTCCGCGCTTTGCATGTTCAGCAAGTGTGCCACCACAACCAATTTCCAAATCATCGGGATGAGGAGCCAAAGCCAGAATAATACTCATAATATTTTGTCTCCCATATTGCTTACAACGGTAGTTGCATCATCACCCATGTTAAACAACACATCAAGCACACTCAAGTATGGGATAAATTCTCCGTATAATTGAGGGTAAGTTGGCGGTAGCACATTTTGGAAATATAAGTCTAAATGGGCGGCTTCAAAAGCTTCTTTTTGTAAATAGCTTCTTCCTTCTGCCCCTGATAAATATGCTGTACCTTGTAAGTGGGTACAAATGTCGATAAGTCGCCCCGTTGGGTCACTGTTTGCAATAGGTAGTTCAGATGCAATGTATATCGGTGCGCTGCACCCAAGCAGCTTACCAAGTGCCTGAATCAAAGCGGTATTTAGTGAGGAAAGGTTTTGGTGGGGTGCTTGCAAAATGGTTTTAATAGGTTGCCATGTTTGTTCAAAATAAGGAGCCTTAGCATAAGCTTGCTCAATGCTGGCGATTTGTTTTTTTGCCCAATTGTTGGGTGCAATACCTACTTCATGAATCAATTGTGGGAAGCGGTATGTCACGGGCACAGTAATCCATTGCGCACCTTGTGTGGTTTTGATTTGGTTGCGATTCTGCCATTCATTTTTGTGGTACTGCACGGTATCCAAGATGACAAAAGCATCAGCGATAAGCCATTTATGAAAAAAACCTGACCATGGCATATAATTGGGTTGGTGTATGGTTATCAACTTCATATTGACCTCATCATTCATAAACATTGACCAAAAAGGGGTTGGTTTCTAATCGAATGCCTTGTTGGGGAAGGATTTGAAAACGTATCACATGCGGGCCTTGAGGCAAGGAAAGGGATGATACGGATGCTTGAGTATCATTAATGTTCAGTTGAATCGTATCTTGTTTTTTGCCATCAATAATCCAGTGCCCTGATAGTTTGCTTATCCCTGATGCTTCACCCAATTCATGCAAACCAATCACCAAACGAATGGGCGAAGTAATGGCTGTCTCAGCACCAACCAACACTCGCTTGGGCTGTTTGGTTTGTGGCTCTAAGTATTCAAGATACAGGTTTGAAACAGCTATGTTTTGATGTTGGTTTAGGTGCCAAGCTGTCATTCGCCCATGTTTTAAAGCATCAAGAATATCTAGTTGTGATGCGCTTTTTGCCCAAACATCCATGGGGAAGTTGCCTAAATATTCATTGGCTTGCCCCTCTTCATGGTAATCCCCCGCGGCAACAGCCCACATGGGTTTTGCAATGTAGCCATGCATATAATCCATCATAAACCTATCCCATAAGCCACCAGCCACGGTATTGTAATCGCTATCCCCGTATACTGCTGCGAAGGCATCTGCGGGTTTATCAAAAATACTTTTATTGTAGGGGCGGGTATTGAGCTTTACTCCCATAGGGCCATCGCGCACGCCAGACTTGGTGCCTGGATGAGCCCATATGGTCAATAAGTTCTGTTCATGCGCACTCTGCATGAAGGCGTGGTCGGCATCTGTGATTGGCCTGATGAGCCAAGTGCTTAAAAAAGCAATAAATGAACCAAAAAGTAATAATGCTACACCACGTTTGCGTTTGCGCATGAGCACCCAAAGCAGTATAAAAACCAATGCAAACCAGAAGACAAGTGATAATCCTTTGAGACCATGGGTATGGGTTAACTGGTAGCTGGTTAAAGCCTGAATTTGCTCAGGTTTGGTCACGCCCA
>JALUNK010000033.1 GCA_027055255.1 Ghiorsea sp. | reverse complement strand
ATGAGCACCCAAAGCAGTATAAAAACCAATGCAAACCAGAAGACAAGTGATAATCCTTTGAGACCATGGGTATGGGTTAACTGGTAGCTGGTTAAAGCCTGAATTTGCTCAGGTTTGGTCACGCCCATGGTGATGATATGTTTTTCTGCACCGTGTAAGCTTAGGTCTTGAAAGGGGATTCCTTGCCAGTCATAACCAGGAGTGGATTCAGTGCCAGCCATGAGAGTTATGTTTGATTCATTTTGGGCACGTTGTAGATCGTGAAAAAAAGTTTTTAACCCTGATAAATATAACGATGGGTGTTCTTGACTGTAGCCAACCCATAAGGGAATAGGTTCTAACCCTAAACGAATGGTAAAGCGATCGTGTTCGGTGAACACGAGGGCATCAATATGCCGTTGTTTAGCGAGAGTGATAAGTGTTTGGAAATCGTGGGCGCCATCAGAATGGTTGCTGCGAACATCAAGGAGCAAACGTATAGGAATAAGCGAAGCATCAATGTCTCGAGTGCGGACTTTATGTTGCACTGTTGAGGCTGGGGTAAAGGTTTGCAGAAGTAATGCCTGTTCCACATTGAATTCATCCGCATAGGTTGCCTGATTGAAACAGAGAAAAATAATACAATTAAAAATACCTATACGAATCATGAATCCTCTCGAAGTTTGTATGGGGCAGATGCTTTTATGAGTAGTAAGTTACAGCAAAAATGTTGCCAAATATAGGCTTAATGTCATGATGTTGCGATAAAACGCATGTTTAAGGTTCATATTAATGATGTTCCATGTTTGCGTCTTAAGGTGGGGGCACCAATTTGGCAGAGGAAAAAGGGCACAAAGCAGCCAAGACAAATGCAGAAGGTCTTGTAGAAAAAGGCTCAAATTTGGCGAGCCTGCTTGATAGTGCTTATATTGTGATTGGGTTAGATGGTGAGATTCAAGAAGTGAACACTGCAGCACAGCACCTGTTGGGTTTAACTGAAGATGCATTGGTTGGCCATAATTTCTTTTCGCGCTGGGTCGTGGCGAATATGGGTGCAGCACTTGTGGACCAAGTGATTTCTGATCGATTAGTACGAGGTTTTGTTACAGATTTAAAACGCAACGAAGATATTTTTATTGGCTCAATCAATGCGCAGCTTGTCATCAATCAGACAGATTATAGTAAATCTATTGAATGTTTGGTATCAGATATTACAGAAAATCAACAGAAGCAAGATGAGTTTGCCGAAACATTACGCTCTGTTACGGGCGGGATTGCCCATTTGATTAATAATCAAATGGCATCGGTGGTTGGCACTGCTGATTTGGTAAAAATGGAGCTTGGCGATAGACCTGAGCTTGCTGAACAACTGGATACCATTTCAAAAAGTGGCATGAAAGCAAGTGATGTTGCACATAATCTTGTTGATTTTGCAGATACTTCGGACAATTTGGTGATGGGTGAAATACATATTGATGATGTGCTTCAAAAAGTTTCTAAACATTATGAAAATAAACTTGCTGAGGAAAAACCAAGGAACCTAATCATTAAGAAAAAGGGTGAGTTACATCGCTTATTTGCCAACCAAGAGAGCCTGATTAAATTGTTTACGCATTTGTTAGATAATGCTGTGGATGCAACGGAAGAGCATGGAACAATTATGATTTCGAGCAAGAATGTTGTGCTATTGCATAAAAAAACGGGCTTGAATAAAAAGTATGTGCTTGTCTCTGTGGAAGACCATGGGCATGGCATGGACCAAAAGACGCAACATCGTATTTTTGAACCTTTTTTCTCCACACGTTTTGCAGGGCGTGGCATGAGTTTACCGCAGGTGTTAAAAATCATCAAAAAACACGGTGGCCAAATTCGTATTAAGACAGCAGTAGGTAAAGGTAGTATTTTTAAGGTCTATTTGCCTGCACTTGATTAGGTTCAGACACGTTTAAGCCATGTCATTGTTCCATTCTATACAACACCAACAGCAAACATATCCAGATGCTATGGCTGAGCAAGAAGCATTGCGTGATGCTTTGCTTAAAGGCGAGAATACATTTCATTTTATTCTTACCGAACATCCACCCATTTATACACTGGGTACTTCGGGTACGGAGCAAGATGTACTCACTCGAGAAGTTGATGGTGATACGATTGAAGTCTTTCAAACTGGGCGCGGGGGTGAGGTGACCTATCATGGACCAGGGCAGCTTGTGTGTTATGTGGTGGCTGACTTATCTGCAGAGCAAGATTTGAGAAAACATATTTGGCGCTTGGAAGAAATGATCATTAAAACACTTGCTGATTTGGGTGTGGATTCAGGGCGAGATTCGCGAGGCATTGGTGTATGGGTTGATGGCTTAAAGATTGCGGCGGCAGGTGTACGTTGTCGGCGTTGGGTGGTTTGGCATGGTATTGCGCTTAACATCAACCCTAACCTGAATCATTTTAAAGGTATTGTGCCATGCGGTATGCGTGATGCGCCTGTGACATCGCTTGAAAAGTTAGGTGTTGATATTACAAGGAAGGAAATTAAACGATTGATTGAAAAACATGCGCGAGATGTGTTCGCCAGTTTGCTACAAGCTTAATCGGCGTAATGAAGTAAACTAACGGTAGGTGTATCACCTAACTTTTCTTTACCAGCCAAAAAGTCCAGTTCGATGACAAATAAACATGCAGCAACTTCTGCACCCAATTGTTCAATCAGTTTGATAGTGGCAGCAGCTGTGCCACCAGTAGCTAATAAATCATCAACAATAACAACCCTATGCCCTTGGCTTAAAGCATCTCTATGAATTTCTAGAATATCTGTGCCATATTCCAATTCATATTCAATAGCATGGGTTTCTGCGGGTAGTTTGCCGGGTTTGCGAATAGGTATAAAACCAATGCCTGTGAGCTGGGCTAATGCAGCACCAAACAAAAATCCCCTAGACTCAATGCCAACAATGGCATCAATATTATTAGGCATATGTACACTAAGTTCGGATGTGCATTCAGAAAATGCATCACCATTTGCAAGTAACGGGCTGATATCTTTGAAATTAATACCAGGCTTGGGGAAGTCTGGTATGTTGCGAATGAAATCTCTAAGTTGTAGTGCTGGTTTGGCGGTCAAATAACTTCCTCCAGAAGCATAGTTTGTGCTTCTGGAAGGTTACGCAATTTTTGTAGGGCTGCAACTTGAATTTGACGAATGCGCTCGCGGGTAACACCCATATGGTCGCCAATCGCTTCCAATGTCCAAGGATCATCCCTATCACCTATACCATAACGGAGCTGCATAACATCGCGCTCTTTTTTACTTAAAAACATAAGCCAATTCTGTACTAAGCTGGATTGAATATGTTTATCCAACTGTTCGCAGGGTTGTTCAGCATTGTTATCAGCGATGATATCATAAACAGTAAAATCTTCAGTGCCAAGTAAGGTTTGGTCGGCACTGTTGGTGGGCAGCATAGCCGCCCTTAATTCTTGGACACGTATTTTGCTCTTGCCCATTTTGAGCGCAATTTCATTTTCAGAAGGCTCACGCCCTAACATGCTACGAAGCTTTGTTGCTGAGCGGTTCATACTGTTCATTTCTTTGTTGACGTGAACGGGTACACGGATAGTGCGGGCTAAGTTCATGATGCCACGCTCAATGTTTTGACGAATCCACCATGTTGCATAGGTTGAAAAGCGACATTCATGTGCGGCATCAAATTTACCCACAGCATGAATTAAACCAAGGTTACCCTCTTCAATCAAATCATCCAAACCAAGTCCGCGGTTCATATATTTTCGAGCAATTTTTACCACCAAACGCAAATTGGCATTAATCATGGTTTGGCGAGCAGTCTCATCGCCCAAAGCGATTTTATTCGCCAATTCAATTTCTTCTTCTGCCGTTAATAAAGCATAACGTTTGATATCTTTCATATATAATGATGTAGAATCTA